>CAYLVC010000107.1:0-8933 GCA_964387005.1 uncultured Dehalococcoidales bacterium
TATGACTGGAAGTATGACAGGCAATCCCTGAATCCCTGGAAATTCCAGAGAAACGGCAAAACCCTGGAACCCAACTGGAAGTCGCTTCCCGGCCCTTACTCCCTGGCCTATAAAAAGAGAGTCTACTCACCCAACCGCATCAAGTATCCCCTGAAAAGGGTGGACTGGAACCCGAAGGGTGAACGGAATCCGCAAAACCGCGGAATAAGCAAGTACAAAAGGATATCCTGGGATGAAGCCACGGATATCATCGCCGCTGAAATTAAAAGAGTGCGGCAAAAATATGGACCATGGGCTATTCTCACCCAGGGTGACGGGCATGGCGAATGCAAGCTCGTCCAGGGACCCCATGGCCAGCCCGGCCTTCTTATGAGAGCTCTGGGAGGCGGCTGGACCCAGCAGATCCGCAACGCTGACAGCTGGGAAGGATGGTACTACGGCGCTATGCATGTCTGGGGCACCGGCCTTTGCGGACACCTCCTGCCGGCAGCCAATATCGTCAAGGATATCTGCGAAAACAGCCAGCTTGTACTGGTCTGGGGCGGAGACCCCGAAACGACACCCTGGGGTTTCAGGGGTCAGATGGCCTCCAGGCTGAGCTATTTCTGGACCGAGGCCGGCATCAAGCAGGTCTATATCTGTCCCGAACTGAACTACGGAGCAGCCGTACACGCTGATAAATGGATACCCGTCCTGCCCAACACCGATGCTGCCTTACAGCTCGCGCTGGCTCATGTCTGGATAACCGAGGGCAGCTATGATAAAGAATACGTCAGGACTCATACCGTTGGTTTCGAGCAGTTTTCCGCCTACGTGCTGGGTAAAGAAGACGGCATCCCCAAGACACCCACCTGGGCTTCGCCCAAATGCGGCGTCCCTGAGTGGACGATCAAAGCCCTGGCCAGGGACTTCGCTGCCAAAGCCACCTCCATTGCCCATTATTTCGGCGGCGGCTATATACGCGGCCCGTATTCGCACGAACCCGCCAGGCTGGAAGGGGTTCTGCTGGCCATGCAGGGCCTGGGCAAACCGGGCGTTCATCAGTGCATCATCACTTACCTGGGTATGCCGCGCAGCGTTGAGGCCAAAAATAACCGCTATACCTGGGTTTCCATGGCGACAGACCTGGCTTTCACCGACCGCATATTTCAGCCCTCCTGCCATGGGGCGCGCGTCAGCCAGAAGCAGTTTTTTCCCAAGACCCTCTTTGCGGACGCTATCCTGAATCCGCCGGTCACATTCTGGGGTACCACTGAAAACATGGCGCCGGTAGAAAACCAGTTTATTAAGTACCGTTACCCTTTGCCCGCCGAAGAAGGAGGAACGGAGGTCCACCTTGTCTGGACGGACAATCCCTGCCTGACCACCTGCTGGAATGAAGGTATGAAAATGGTGGAAGCCTACCGCAGCCCCAAGATCGAGTGTATTATTGCCCAGCATTCATGGCTGGAGAACGATTGTTTCCTGGCTGACCTGATTTTGCCGGTAAGCACGTTGTATGAGATCGACGATATCATGACCAACAGCGCCCAGGGTGTGCAATTTATTAACGTGCTATTACAAAATAAGGCGGTCGAACCTGTAGGAGAGTCCAAAAGCGACTATGAAATTGTCCTGGAAGTAGCTAAAAAAATGGGACTGTATGAAGAGGTAACAAAAGGAAAAAGCGTACAGGACCTGATCAAATATACCTATGAAGGCATAGGCCTGCCTGAATTCATCAACTGGGAAGATTTTAAAGAAAAGCAGTATTACGTCTTCCCTGTAGCTGCTGACTGGGAGAAAGACCCGCCCGGTCTGCGCAAATTTTACCAGGACCCGGAAGCTAACCCGCTTAAAACACCTTCCGGCAAGCTGGAAATATATTCCGAGAGGCTGGCAAAGAACTTTCCGGACGATAAAGAGCGGGGCGCTATCCCGCGCTGGATTGAAAGCAGCGAAACCCACGATGAAAGGATTAACGGTATCAGGGCTGAAAAATACCCGCTGCTGATGATGTCCAATCACGGCCGCTGGAGAGTGCACGCCCAATGCGACGATATTCCCTGGACCAGGGAGATCCGTACCTGCAAGGTCAAAGGCAGGGACGGATACAAATATGAACCACTCTGGATACATCCGTCTACAGCGAAAAAGAGGGGCATCCGGGACGGCGATATCGTGAGGGCATTTAACGAGAGAGGATCCGTCCTGGGCGGGGCCATAGTCTGGGAGCGGATCAAGCCAGGTGTGGTCTATATGGACCATGGCGCCAGGGTTGACTGGATTATCCCGGGGAAACTGGACCGCGGCGGAGCTGTTAACCTGATTTCTCCCAGCGGGATCATTTCCAAAAATTGCCCGGGTATGGCTACCAGTGGATACCTGGTTGAGGTCGAAAAGGTTACTTCAGCCCAGATGGAAGAATGGGAGCGACAGTACCCCGAAGCTTTCAGCAGAGAGTACGATCCGGCTTCGGGACTGCGCTTCAACGCCTGGGTGGAAGAAAGCATCTGAAAACGGATAATTATTGTTCCAGGGCATCCCCTGACGTGTCAGGGGATGCCCTGAATTTTCTAGAACCGGGCGGTCTCGCCGCCATCTACGGGCAGCGCCGTTCCTGAGACAAAATCAGAATCAGAGGAAGCATAGAACAGCGCCACTTTGGCCACATCCTCGGGTTCCCCGATACGTCCCAGAGGAATAAGCGTCTTAATCCGCACTGGATCTATCGGGCCGTGGGCCCTGCTCATGGGTGTATTTATTCCCCCCGGAATAATGCAATTGACGTAGATATGATAAGGCGCCCATTCCAGGGCCAGCGTCTGGGTAAATCTGACAATGCCTGCTTTCGCTGAAGCATAGGGGATAATCCCCGCCGGGCATCTCAGTGCCGCCAGAGATGAAACATTGACGATTTTTCCATGGTTGTGCTCTATCATCCAGCGCCCGGCATGCTTGGCGCAGAGAAAGTTGCCTCGCAGGTTAACAGCCATTACCCTGTCCCAGTTTTCCACGGTGCAGTCTTTAATCGGACCGAAACCCTCCATACCGGCATTGTTCACCAGGATATCTATAGCTCCGAGTTCCTTGATGGTCCGCTCCACCATGGCCATTACCTCTTTTTCATCGGACACATCGGCCTTTACTGCGATAGCCTTCCTGCCAAGAGGTTTGATCATCTCCACCGTCTCCTGGGCTCCCGGTAGATTGATATCGTTAACACATATATCAGCGCCTTCTCTGGCAAATAACAGGGCGGTAGCACGACCAATGCCGCTGCCCGATCCGGTAATCAGGGCTACTTTTCCTTCAAGTCTCATAGCTCCTCCTTTTTCTTCGTTTTTTGGCACAAACATACCCCTGTCAGAACTTGAAATGTTTCAATCTCGGACAGGGTATGTTCCGGTACTTTATTCGACTATCTCTGCAAGAGGCTAAAAAAGTGAACTCCACTTTTTCAATATCTTTTCCTGGTACTCCGCGCTGTAGCGATGAATAACCGGGTATTTATCGCGGCGTTCGTAAGGCCAGCAGGCATCGATGATAATCCTGTCGTTGACCAGCGGACCTCCGGCTTTTTTGGGAGCGCCGGCTTTTGTCAGAATGCCGCTGATTATCTGGATGCTGTCTATATCGGCTCTCCGGGTAACCGCCCATATAACATCCTTTTCATTGGTTATGTCGACATCATCGTCCACCACAATCACAAACAGCCCACCCACCGTATTGGCACGGCAGGAAGCTGCCGCCAGCGCCGCCTGTTTGGCGTGGCCTGAATAGCTTTGTTTAATGGATATTACACAAAATACCGGCCAGACCAGGCCCAGTCCGAACCAGACGCCCGTCACATCCGGAATACCGGCATATTCCAGCACATTCCAGATTTCCGCTGCCATCAGGGGAATGGAAAAATACTGCTGCAAATGCATTGTCTGGGGTAAAACACCCAGTAGTATGGGATCATTTCTATAGGAGATAGACTTGACTACCATCAACGGGTGTTTGGCTGAATTGTATGTTCCACCCCATTCTCCGAATGGCCCGTCTTCTCTCTTTTCCAGTCGTGGCGGCGGCGGTATCTCACCTTCAAGCACTATCTCGGCAGTAGCTGGTATGGGCAAACCGGTTAACGGACCACGGACTACCGGTATTGGTTCGCCTTTTACCCAACCGGCAAAGCTGTATTCGCTTTCATTCCAGCCGGTTAAAGGGCTGCAGGCTGACATGAAGAGGGACGGTTCCATGCCACAGACAACTGCCAGGGGAAAACTTTCACCTTTTTTGTGATATTTCTCCATCATCTGAGTACCGTGCTTGCCCGGATTCAAGCCTACACCCATGAGGTTTTTATCAAAAACGCGGCACCTGTAAGTACCCAGGTTAACCCAGCCGTTATCCGGGTCTTTGCTAACTATGGCACAACCGGTACCGATAAACCTGCCCGCATCTTGTTCATGCCAGACAGGCGCAGGAAACTTGTAAAGGTCCACATCATCCCCGGTTAACCTGTTTTCCAGGACAGGCCCCGATTCGACTTCAACCGGATGTACCGGTTTCACCTGTTTCAGTTTCTGTCGCCAGGCATCCACCATCTGTACGCTGGACAAATTTTCGGGTACCCCCAGCATGGACGCCGTGCGCCTGTGGCTGAGGAAAGCATTACCCAGCACCCTGAACCCCTTCGGATAATCCGGGATGTTATCGAATAACAGAGCCGGACCGTTGCGTTCCGCCAGCATTTCGCCGATGGCGCCCAGCTCACGGTCCCAGTGCGCTCCTTCAACGATTCTGAGTTCCCCCATCTTCTCAACACCCGCCAGCCAGCTTCTTAAATCGCTAAACTCCAATTTCACCCTCCTAGTTACAATTCCACTCAATTATCCCAATTTTATGCAATTTGGAGATACAATACAAATAAAACACAGATCCCTCATACCATCTTCCCCGGCCTCCGCTCACGAACTGTGACTCGTCCCCACCCATCCCCATATGACTTTAATCGCAAACGATATCACCACCAGCCAGATTAACAGCACAATTCCCAATCCGATCCATTTGGCTCCGGGACTGATTTCTTCAGATTGAGCTTTCTCACGGCATTCCCTGTAAACATCAGCGGGAATCATTTTCAGAGCCAGATAAATACCTGCCGGTACAATGATCAAATCATCCAGGTATCCCAGTACCGGTATGAAATCCGGAATAAGGTCTATTGGAGATAGGGCATACCCAGCCACCATGATCATAAATACTCTGGCATACCAGGGTGTTTTTTTGTGCCTGGCGGCCAAATAGAGGGTATAGGTCTGGGTCTTCAGCAGTCCGGCTTTTTCCTTAAGTGTTTTTAACGTAGTTAACCGTTGCCCTTACAGTATTCGTACTTTCCTCCATTTTACCTGTTTGCCTTTGAAGTTGCTATTCCGACACTTTTATTATTAAAGGTGTTAAAACAAGCATTGGCTGATTTGACGCCAATCCGAACCGGATGGTAGAATGTCGCTGTTTTTCCATCGGTTTTTGGCCAGAATTCAAAGAGTATCACAGCCCGGTACCAGTCATTCACGGTAAGTGGTTTTGCCTCGGGTTTCACAATAAACTCAATTCATACACTGGGAACAGGAGGCCTGCGGCCATGAGATATAGAGCCCTTCCTTGCTTTATTGGAATAATAATTGTTTTTCTGATGATAATCTCTGTCTTTCCGGCCTGTTCGACCAGCCCGTCCTCTTCTGATTCCCGAACGCCAGATACAACAACGTCTGTAACCGCACCTGCTGCTCAAGGTGTGATTAAGTTAACCTCTTCCTGCTATCTGCCGCCCGCCCATATGCTTTCCGTCATAATGGGAGAGATCATGTCCAAAATACAGGCTCAATCCAACGGCAGACTGGAAATCAACTACGCCGCCGGAGGATCAATCCTCACAGCTGCAAAAACGGCCGACGGACTGGAACAGGGCCTGGCCGATATCGGTGTTTCTCATATCAGCTATACGCCAGGGCGTTTCCCTGAAACCGAGGCCCTGAATCTGCCGCTGGGTTTTTCCTCCAGCTGGATCGGGACTTACACGGCACTGGACTACATTGAAAAATACCAACCGGGGGAATGGGACAACTTCAAAGTACTCATGATCAACGGGACCAGCAACACCTCGGTTGACATGGCAAAAAGCCCGGTCAGGAGGCTGGAAGACCTGAAGGGGAAAACCCTGAGAGGCGCCGGCGAGGTAGCTGATGCCATCAAAGCACTAGGAGGCACGCCCCGTGATATACCCATGTCTGATGTTTACGAAGCGATGTCCAAGGGTACAATTGATGGCATCCTGATCAGTTCCGAAACCCTCAAAAGCTTCAAGCTGGCGGATGTTACCAAATACACCACCTATGTTCCTTCAGTTGGCAACCAGTATCTCTTCTATGTCGCCATGAACAGGAAAAAATGGGAAAGCATGGGTCCGGAACTGCAAAAAATATTCACCGATGTTTTCGCGGAGTACCTGCCAAAAGCGGCCGTCAGCTGGAATGAGATAAATGCCCGGGGTTTCCAGGCTGCTATACAACAGGGAGCGGAATTCATCACCCTGTCAGAAGATGAAGCCGCCCGCTGGAAAACAGCCGTCCAGCCTGTCATGGAATACTATGTCACCAAAATGACCAAGAAAGGTTATTCGGAACAAAAAGTCAGGGATCAACTTGCTTTTATCAAAGAAAGAATCACGTACTGGGAGGAGCAGCAAATCACCCGGAATGTCCCTCCTGAAGCAGTGATAAAATAGAGATCCCGATTCCAATATCAATGCCGTATTAAACTAAAAGCAGTGGTCATGGTTGCCATATGGGCATCTTTGTGCAAATATGAGGATTGATGATAGATAAACGAGCCGGGGAGGCACAAATCAGCGTTTCAAACCCGTTTTTGAAATCACTGGATAAAGCCGGCTACTGGTCCAGCGTATGGTTCGAACGTATTGCCATGCTGGGTATCGCGGGTATTATCATTGCCACACTGGTAGATGTACTTGGAGACAAGTTGTTTAATCACCCCATGGCGGCCGGCACAGAGGTTATATATTTTCTCCAGATCATAGCTATAGCCGGTGGACTGGCCATGGCTCAAATAGACAACAGGCACATAAGGCTGGAATTCGTGGACAACTTGCGAGGGGCAATAAAACCCGCATTCCATTTTATTTCCGCCTTGCTCGGACTAGCCCTTTTCATACTATTGAGCTGGAAAAGTTTTGAATACGCTCTGGCGCTCAAACAGGCCAGCGAAGTAACCGCCGCCTCCAGAATTCCCCTCTTCCCCTTCGTAATATGGGTAGGTATCAGCTGCCTTCCCCTTTGCCTGGTGCTTCTTAAAGGAATAGTAAACTCCGTATTCGAGATGATCAGGCGATGAGTCCGGAGATTGTCGGCTGCATCGGAATAGTTTTTATGATTTTCCTCTTCGGCATCGGTATGCCCATTGCCTTCGCCATGGCAGTTGCGGGTATAGCAGGATATGCAATTATCGTCTCTCCGGGTGTTGCTTTCAGCCTCCTTCCAAGAGATATTTTCGAGCAGTTTTCCTCATACCCTTTAAGTGTTATTCCCATGTTCGTGATGATGGGCTGTTACGCTTTCGCCGCAGGAATAGGGAAAAAATTGTTTGATACCGCCTATGTGATCCTGGGATCTATACGGGGAGGTCTCACCATTGCCACTATAGCAGCCTGCACCGGATTTGGAGCTATCTGCGGATCCACCTCAGCCACCTGCGCAACTATCGGGAAAGTAGCTATCCCTGAAATGAAAAAACATGGTTATAAAGACTGGCTTTCCACCGGCACAGTAACGGTTTCGGGAGGACTGGGAATCATCATTCCACCCAGCACCATCTTTATAGTTTATGGAATTCTTACGGAACAATCCATAGGCAAGCTTTTTATTTGCGGGATAATTCCCGGCATAATACTGGCGGTTCTTTTCATAATTACAGTCTACGTGATCTGCAAACGGGACCCACAGGCCGGTCCGGCTGGACCCACCACCACTATGAGGCAAAAGACAGCCTCACTTAAAGGTCTGGTAGACACCATCATATTATTCGGCATCACCATTGGCGGGCTCTTTGCCGGATGGTTCAGTCCTACTCAAGCCGGAGCTATTGGAGCGGCGGGCGCACTGGTAATAGGGCTGATCAACCGGGAACTAACGGCTAAGAAGCTGGTCGAAGCAACACAGGACGGACTACGTATTTCCTGCATGATTTTTCTGCTCATTGCCGGAGCAACTGTCTTCGGGCATTTCATCACACGCACAGGAATGCCCATACAACTGGCCGGCTGGGTAAGCAATTTACAGATAGAGCCTGTCTGGGTCATGCTCATGATCATTGTTTTCTGGTTCATTCTGGGGTGTTTTATTGATGCTATGGCTATCATCGTTTTCCTGGTGCCGATGGTTTACCCGATAGTTGTCAACCTGGGTTATGATCTGATATGGTTTGGATTGATTATCACAGTACTCAGCATGACGGCTGTAGTCACTCCGCCGGTAGGCGTAAATGCCTATGTAGTAAAAGGCATAACCAGAGATGTACCCCTGACAACCATCTTCAAAGGCATATTTCCTTTTCTAATTCCATTTGCCGTGGGTATTGCATTGTTTGTGGCTTTTCCGGTACTCTCCACCTTCCTGCCAGGATTAATCACTTACTGAAGTCCCTCTACTACAGCCACCCACCCCATAGGCTTTCTTTCCTGCTTCCGATAAAGCTGGATTCCCCTTCAGCATGTATCCAACCATAATTTTCTCAACACGCTAAACTCCAGCCTCGATATTTTGGTAAATACTTAAAGCCAGCTCCCTATAAAAAATTCCCTGGCCATTTATCGACCAGGGAATTTGTTTGCCTCAGTTTCAACTGAGCCGCCTGGGAATCGAACCCAGAACCTACTGATTAAGAGT
>CAYLVC010000108.1:0-4257 GCA_964387005.1 uncultured Dehalococcoidales bacterium
CTCCTCTCCTTATGCTGGTTCGCAATTGAAATTTTATCTGTCCAGGCTATTTCGGATGTGAACCTCAGACATGTGCCTGCAATATATATTGCTCAGGTGAATCAGTCAAAGAAAAACCGGTTTTCCCCCTTTCTTCAAATTTCCGGCAACTTGTCCTCTATATCCTTATGTACTAAAATGGTTAAACAACCTCATTATTCCTTTCACTTTAGCCAACGCTTTTTTTCAGGAAGTTGGAATATCAACTGATATTTAGCATTGTTGAGCAAAATAAAGGAGGAAAACATGCCAAGGAAATACGAAAATCTTGTTAAAACCCTTCAATATCAGAACTACCCCACCGGCCCAATAAGGCAGGGACTCGATCTGACCAGCGATTACCTGGGAATAGATGTCTGCATCAAATACGGTTGCGCCTGGATGGCCGGAAGACTGGGAAAGGAGCCATATAATCAGCCCCATGTACACGATTTTGACCAGGTGATGTTCTTCCTGGGCACGGATATGAACGATATGAGCGACCTCTGGGGAGAGGTCGAATTTTGTATCGGCGAAGAACTGGAAAGGCATATTATCACCTGCTCAACAGCCATCGCCATTCCCAAAGGTATGCCCCACTTCCCGGCTACGATCAACAAAATGGACAAGCGGATAATTGTAGCTGAAATATCAATCACCAAAGAATACAGTGAAAAACCCTTTATTACAGATAAAAAACCCAGCGAACCGGTAGGCATGAGGCCCAAATACATGAAGAATATCCAGCCGATCCTTTTCCGGCGCAAAGGAGCCTGGGTCTACGGCCCCACCAATCCGGATGACGGGGGAGGTACCATCTCTTTCATCATGACTAAGGATGCCGGTTTCGACTTCGTCGCCCTGTACGAGAGTATGAAAAAGGCACCGTACCGGATCGGCCCGAATCCAGACAAACCGCACACCCACCCCACCACCCAGTGCATGATGTTCCTGGGAACCGATCCCGCCGATTTAAGCAAACTGAATGCCGAGTTCGAGATCTGCGTGGGTAAAGAAGAGGAAAAATACACCTTTACCTCTCCTACCGCCGTTGTTTGTCCTCCTTTCATACCTCACTGGCCGGGCGGTACGCTCTCACAGACTAAACCGATCCTGTTTTTTGATGTCCACCCCTTCGGCAACGATCATTAGCTTCGCAAGGCGACGCCTTAAAGGCGTCGCCTTGCAGGAATGCTTGTCAAGGGCAATTCAATTAGTATACTATTATGCCGGATGGTCAAGTCAGGCTGTAATTTGTCAGCCGACTTAGAGACCGTCCGGCATGTTTTCAGGCGGTCTGCGAACCGGTTTGTCGCAGCGAGCGGCCTGGATAGTTGCATTTAGACTCCTGAGGAAAAGATCATGCAGATAATTAAGACTATTGCTGAAGTCAGGCGGGTCCGTCACAATCTACAGGGCAAAGTGGGTTTCGTACCCACGATGGGGTACCTGCACGAAGGGCATCTTTCGCTGGTAAAACAGTCGCGCAGGGAAAATGATTTTACCTTCGCCAGTATTTTCGTTAATCCTACCCAATTCGGTCCCAACGAGGACTTCGAGCGATATCCCCGGGACTATCCACGCGATTTCGCTCTGCTGGAGAAGGAAAAGACCGACTTCCTGTTTCTGCCCGATCCCGTTGAAATGTACCCGCCGGAATATAATACATGGGTAATAGTAGACAGTGTCACCGAGAGACTGGAAGGAGCGGTCCGTCCAGGGCATTTTAAAGGGGTAGCAACAGTTGTAACCAAGCTTTTTAACATCGTGCAGCCTGGTCATGCCTATTTCGGACAGAAGGATGCACAACAGTGCGTGGTGATAAAAAAAATGGCCCGCGAACTCAACATGGATATAGATATAGTTGTCTGTCCCACCGTCAGAGAGGCGGATGGCCTGGCTATGAGCAGCCGTAATGTATACCTTACCCCCGAAGAAAGGCAGCAGGCCCCCGTACTTTTCCAGGCATTAAACAGGGCCAGGGAATTGTGGGCTGCCGGAGAAAAAGACTCCGCCCTTATCAGGCAGGCTATGACCGAACTCATACGGCAAAAACCCCTGGCAACGATCGAATACATCAGTATTGCCGGCGCTCTGGACCTTGAGGAAAAGGAAAAGGCAGAACCTCCGGCTGTAATATCGATGGTGGTCAGATTCGGCAAGACCCGACTGCTGGACAATATTCTGCTTGAATGAAGGAAGTGAGATATGTTATCTGTTGAGCAAATAGTAGATATCATGCGTGCCAATTATGAACCGCTGGTGAAATCTCTGCCCCCTGAGCTCCAGGAAGAGTTCCGTACCCGGATTTTGCCCCTGGACGAGCTTGAAGAGCTGGCGCCTTTTATCCGCACCTCGACAGAGTTTGAAGGCAGGGCGGCTACCGGCCTGACCCAGAGAAAGATCGGACGAAAAGTGGCGGTAATGGCCTTCAATAAAAAATTAGTTGCTGCCGGAGTCCGACCGGATGATATTTATGGCGGGCTTCTTAAGGGCTGTTTCGTATTTGACTAAATCAAGGAGTATGCAGTATGTCTATCCGGGAAGGGGAAATTTTTAAAACACTGGAAAACAACTACCGGGAAGCAATCAAGCTGATGCCCAAAGACCTGGCTGATGAATTTCAGCGCAAAATAATCCGCCCCAAAGACCTGAATGAATATACCTCATATATCTTCGTGGCCATGCAGTTTAAAGACGATACTTCCCTGATGCGGATTCAGAACTGGATGGCGGAACATTTTAAAAGGGGAAATTTCGGGAAAAAGCTGGCAGACAACAATGTCAATCCTGTGCAGGTATATGAACAAATGATCAAGGGTATTCTTGACTACAAATAGGGATCAGGGGTTTTTTAAACATTCATCGTGATTATCCACATTCCGCAAGATCAAAACGCTGCTATGTCTCTCAAAGGTCATACGGTATTTGCGATCAACATAAGCTTCAAAGACTCCGGGAGTACCTTCCACCGGATGGCTCCGGAGTCCCGGATGGCGGAAATCGGCATCAAGCAGCCGCAGGGCTTTTTTCACTTTCTGCTGTATCGCAGAGGGCAATAGAACATATTGCCGTACGAACCGCTGCGAGTATTGAACCGGCACCTATTTGGCGGCCTTTTTGGTGTGTACGGTTTTGTTTGATGATTGCTTCTCAGTCCTCGTTTTTTTTCCTCGCATACCCTTTCCCCGACCAAACACCTGGAACTCATGATCTGTAATTCCTCCTTTTCCCGGAGTTTTTCACCCTTGCCAAAACGGGTGGATTACGCCTATCATGTTAATTAGTGTATGAAGCAATTCAGGCTGACGGACATCAGCCGGATTCAAATCAGCCGGAGCTAACAGACCAAATAAAGCAATCAGAGGTAAATGCCTGTGAATATCAGAGAAGCCGGCCATGAACTGGCCGGGATTATTTCAAAACAAGAGGCCGAATACATTGAAGTCCACCTGGAAGACAGTCAGTCCAGCCATTTGACCTACAGGGGGAAATCGCTGGAATCGGTTGACAAGACCGCTTCGGTGGGTGGCAATGTACGGGCGCTGGTAAAAGGTGGATGGGGTTTCGTCAGCTTTAACAGCCTGGATGGACTAGCCGCAAAAGTGCATCAGGCGGTGGAACAGGCCCGGCTGGTCAGCGGGGGTGAAGCCAAAATCGGGCCGGTCATGAAAGTGGTGGACAAGGTACCGGGATGGGTCAAGCAAAACCCGGTGGATATCCCCCTGGCAGAGAAAAAACAAATCCTGGATGAATATAATGAGCTGATGTGGAGCACGCCCAAGCTCCAGACCTCGGTTATCGGCTACAGTGACGCTTTTAAAAACTATATCTACGTAAACTCGGCTGGAAGCTATATCGAACAGGAGAGGGCTGACGTCAACCTCCGTACTACGGCTATTGCCGCCGATAACGGCGAGGTACAGCAGGTAGGATTAAGCCTGGGCACCCTGGGTGAGTTTGACAAAATCAAGGGACTTCAGGGACAAATCAAGGAGACGGCTGAACGGGCCGTGGAAATGCTCTCAGCTCCGCTGGCAAAGGGCGGTGAATACACCGTTGTCCTGGATCCCATTCTGGCAGGAGTCTTTATCCATGAGGCTTTCGGCCATCTCTCCGAAGCTGACCACGTATATGAAAACCCTCAACTCAGGGAAATCATGACCCTGGGTAAGAAATTCGGCAGCAGTGAATTGAACGTGGTGGATGGGGCGGCTGTGCCGGGTTTGAGGGGAAGCT
>CAYLVC010000108.1:4357-8907 GCA_964387005.1 uncultured Dehalococcoidales bacterium
CAGGAAGGTATATACGTCAAGAACTGGTACGGAGGAACAACCAGCATGGAGATGTTCACCTTTTCAGCCGGCGAAGCCTATATGATCCGCAACGGCAAAATAGCCGAAACCCTTCGCCCTGTAGTACTGACAGGCAATCTATTTAATACCCTGAAAAATATCGACGCCATCGGTAATGACCTGGAAATGAACCAGGGCGGAGGCTGCGGCAAGGGCGGACAATCGCCTTTACCGGTCTCAAACGGCAGCCCGCACATCAGAATCCAGCATTGCCTGATTGGAGGCAAATAACATGGAATATATACTCAAACTGGCATGTAAATCAGCGGAGGAGGCCGAGGTTTTCAGCGTCACCACAGAGGAAACTCCGGTACAGTTCCAGGCCAACCGCCTGAAATCCATAGAAAGCAAGCAGAGCAGCAGTGTCTCTCTGCGTATTATTAAGAACGGACGTCTGGGCTATGCCGCAGCCAGCGGAGAGATAGACCCGCAAAAGCTGGTGGATATTGCGGTGGAGACCTCCCAATTCGGAACGCCGGCCAAATTCGATTTTCCCTCTCATACCTCCTTTCCGGAGGTTAAAATACTGGATAAAGAGGTTGAAGCCGTGTCCGTTCCTGAGATGATCGAGCTTGGCCAAAAAATGATCGATCCGCTGGCCGGCAGCACACCCGGTCTGATGTGTGAAGCAGGAGTCGCCAGAGAATCTCTTTCAATGAAGCTGATTAACTCCCGCGGCGGCCGGGCGGAATACTGCAAGACCTCGTTTGGAATCGGTGTGGGAGGAACCTTAATCAGGGATACGGACATGCTTTTCGTGGGTGATGGACAGGAGTCCTGCCACCCTCTGCGTGATACCGGGGCTATTACCCGGGTCGTATTGCGCCAGCTTGAACTGGCCAGAAACATCGCTTCAGCACCCAACCGGGAGCTCCCTGTAATTTTTACACCAGATGGAGTAGCCGGTGTTTTCATGGCGGGGCTAATGACTGCTTTCAACGGAAAAGTCGTCATGCAAGGAGCTTCGCCCCTGGGCAAACGGCTGGGCGAAAAGGTCTTTGACAGCAGGCTATCGCTGTTCGATAATCCTACTATAGAATTTGCTCCCCGCAGCCGCCCCTGTGACGATGAGGGAGTACCCAGCCGCTGTAATGCACTGATAGAAAACGGTGTTGTAACCTGCTTCCTGTATGACCTGCAAACAGCCGGACAGACCGGGAATACCAGTACCGGCAGCGGCAGCCGCGGCAGAGGCGGGTTGATATCACCGTCTTCCAGCGCCCTGATTATCGGTACAGGTGAAGCATCCTTCGAGGAAATGGTAGCGGATATCAAAGAAGGACTGGTTATAGAGCAGCTTATGGGAGCTGAACAGGGGAATGTTCTGGGAGGAGATTTCAGCGGCAATGTACTCCTGGGTTATAAAATAGAGAATGGCAGAATAGTCGGACGGGTAAAAAATACCATGGTTTCCGGCAACATCTACCAGGTTTTGAAAGACATAGCCGCGCTGGGGAAAGAAGCACGCTGGGTGGGAAGCTCGGTTTGCACACCCCATATTTATTGTCGCAATCTGGCGGTGGCAAGCAAATAAGCAAGCTCAGGCCTATTAGCCTCTGAGAAAGTTATAATGTAAAATAGTACATAGTATCTGGATAATAACCGGGGAAAAAGATGAGAGATTTAGTCAAACTGTATGCCCGTCCCAAACTCAGGAACCCAAATTTACTGGCTGTCTGGCCGGGAGTGGGGAACGTAGCGATCATCATTGCTACTTACCTGACTTCTAAACTGAGCTTCAAGGAACTGGCCGAAATTCAGCCGATCAATTTTTTTGATCCCACCGGTGTACTGGTGGAGGACAGCATTATTGAAGAGCCCCAGTTCCCTAAGAGCAGGTTTTTTTACATAAAAAGCCCTAAAAAGGGCGGCAGCGATCTGATCCTTTTCATGGGTGATGACCAGCCTCCTTCCAAAGGGTATGCGCTCTCACACTGCGTGCTGGATGTAGCCGTACGCTTTAATGTGCAGAGGGTTTATACCTGTGCCGCTGCCCTGACGCGCATACACCACAGCGAACAGCCGAAAGTCTGGGGCGTAGGCACCAACCCGGCCATGGTACAGGAACTGAAACGGCTGAACCTGAAACAAAAAGGAAATTTACAGATTGCGGGATTGAACGGTCTGCTTCTGGGCGTTGCCAAGGAAAGGGAGATGGACGGCATGTGCCTCCTGGGCGAAGTGCCCATGTATGCTTCACGCATGCCCAATCCCATGGCTGCCCTGGCAGTATTAAGAGTCCTGGCAAAAATGATTGATTTTACGGTGGACTTCAACGACCTGACCAGAGTAGCCGAAGAAACCCGTGAAAAAATGAAGCAGGCGGCAGCCGAAGCCATGGGACAATACATAGACTATTTTACTCAACCAATCTGGGAACAGGACCAGGAGGAAGAGGGAGACGACGGAGAGGGTGAGGAGGAGTCATAGACCATGGAGGCGCCTGCCGATATAAAGCAGATCATTGCGGAACTGAAGGACAACGAAAAACCGCTGCTTTCGGGCAGTCTGGCTGATTTGAGCAATCTCAACACGGAAGAGCTGGCTTTATGGGATGAGGTCTGGTGCGGGATTGAACCGGAACGCCGACTGAAAATTGTAAACCGCCTGGTCGATCTGGCGGAAGAAAATTTCGAGCTTAATTTCGATAGTATTTTCAAGAACTGCCTGCGAGATGAAGCACCTGAAGTCCGGGCCAAAGCCATTGAGGGATTATGGGAAAATGAAGAAACCTCTCTGATAATCCCTTTCGTCAGGATACTGAACGAGGACAGTTCCGAGCTGGTCCAGGCTGCGGCTGCCAAAGCCCTGAGCAAATATGCTCTGCTGGCCGAGCTGAAAAAACTGGGGCCGTCCAGCAGCAGCCGCGTATCCCAGGCCTTGCTGGGTATACTGGCGGATAAAAACAAACCTGTTGAAGTATGGCGCCGAGCCCTGGAAGCGGCTGCGCCCCTTTCCCTGCCCGAGGTCAAACAGGCTATTGAGGAAGCCTTTCAAAGCACCAATCCCAGGATTAGAAACAGCGCAATTTACGCCATGGGCAGAAATTGTGACGCCGCCTGGCTGCCGGCGGTAATCAAAGAGCTTTCCAGCGCCGATCCCGGCACCCGTTACGAAGCTGCCGGGGCCTGTGGCGAAATCTGCGACGAGGAAGCTGTCCCTCACCTGATTAAGCTCATCCAGGATACGGACAGCGATGTCCAGCAGGCAGCTATACTGGCTTTAGGAAAAATCGGGGGCAGCAAAGCCAGGTTGTTTTTACAAAAATGCCGGCAAAGCCCGGATGAAACGATCAGCGATGCTGCCGATCAAGCTTTGAAACAGATTGATACCGAGGATGATTCATTTCATCTCTAATACGTGAAATGACTAGCAATAACAGAATTATACTCCGTAAAAAGAAGCTGTCAGATGCCAGGGATGACTATGCCTGGCAGATTGATCCTGAACTCGTTGAGCTGGATGCGGCTGTAATACTGGAAATGAGTTACCAGCAATACCTGGCGGAATTCACTTTTGAGCTATGCTATCCCCTCTCCAGCCGTCATGAGTTTGGCGTGGACACCCCGGAAGGTGAACACATCGGCAACTGCGTATATTATAACGTCAATGTATCCGAAGGCAAAGCTGAAGTCGGCATTATGATAGGCAACCGGAAATACTGGAACAGGGGCTACGGGGTAGAAATCATCAGCGCCCTTCTGGACTATATCTTCGAGAAAACACGCCTGAACAACATTTATTTGACCACTCTTGATTGGAATATCCGCGCCCAAAAGTGCTTTATAAAATGCGGTTTCAGAGAACACGGCCACGTGACCAGGGGTGACCACAACTTTTTGTTAATGGCTATTCACCGTGATGAATGGCAGCAGCTGAAAGCTCTGGCCAAATCTGCCGAAGGTGCGCTTACAGGGGTTGAAACTGAATCGCATGGGACTGCCGACTGAAGCCGGCATTTCCAGAAAGGTCATCCCGGGCAGAATGCATGGGCCAGGTTCGAATTATCCTCCGTCTGTTTGTGGAAAAGCTACTTCATTGTAAAGCGATTCTACTTTGTTTTTATGCTCAAGTTCCTGTTTGGCCAGGTCTTCCAGCAGTTGTTTGATTTGTCCGCCGGGATGAATAGCTGCCAGATTCTTATAAAGTTCATGGGCGGCTTTCTCTTTTTTGGCGGCCACCAGGAAAACCTCTTTCAGCTCCATAGTAGGTGAAATCTCAGGCTGTTCCAGGCAATCAGCTATCTTGTAGTCCACCACCAGGCCGTTGCTCAGCGCTCCTGCTTTGAGCTTGCCGTGAAGGATGTCTTCCAATACCTGCTGGTGGGATTGCTCCTGATCTGCCAGTATTCTGAAGGCCTCCTTGGCGGCGGGGTTCTTAACCCGCTGTCTCAGCCCTATATACAGGAAGCGAGACATGACTTCATTCTGAATGGCTGCCTGCAATACTTCCCAGAGAGTTAGACTGGTTACCATCACCTCTCCTCCAAA
>CAYLVC010000109.1:0-8887 GCA_964387005.1 uncultured Dehalococcoidales bacterium
TTTTCTTTTTTAAACCTGGCAATCGACCGCTGCTGGGTAAAAAACGGGAACCAGTAGCCGTGCAGCAGGCCAAGACGTTTACCATTTACTTCAACAACATCCGTCCGGGGCAATATATCCTTGACGTTATGAGGATCATGATTGCCGGCAACACCGTAGAAATTATTAAAACTTTTAAAATACTCCACCAGTTCCAGGCAAGCGAAATCACCCAGGTGAATTACCAGGTCGAAAGCTTTGAAAACATCCAGCATGGATGCAGGCATCTCGCTCATATGATGAACATGAGTATCGGACAATACCCCGATTCTCACAACTTTGCCGCCCAAAATGCTGCTCCTTTTTTATCAGACTATGTACACTGAACCAGTCTGTCAACCCCACTGGAGCTACAGCAAGCATATTGTACCCGCTGCGAAGCAATTTGCTTCTAACACCTCAGTTTACTATAGACCTGCATCCGGCGTAAAGAGTCTGCAAATTCGAAAGTAGTTTATTTGCTTTTAGCCCATTTTACAGCATTCTGAAAAATGGCCAGCCCGTCTCCTGCCTCTACGGGTTTTTTTCTGGTCCACTGGGGATGCTGCGTAAAACGGACATGCCGCTCAGGATGAGGCATGAGGGCAAAGATACGCCCGGTAGGATCACAAACACCGGCTATGTTATCCATTGAGCCGTTAGGATTGTAAGGATATCCAGCCTGAATGCTTCCGGCTTCATCGGTATAATAGAGGACGGAGTTGATTTCACGGAGCCCGCGCATATCGGTAATAACCTTGCCTTCGCCGTGCGCCACAGGAAGGTACATGTTATGGACACCCTGGGTAAAAACACAGGGACTCTTTTTAGCCACCTGCAGGTGTACCCAGCGGCACTCGAACCTGGCTGAATCATTGGCAGCCAGGGTCAGGGGAGGAGCAGACGGGTTGTTAAAATCCGGCAATATCCCCGCTTTAACCATAACCTGGAATCCGTTGCATATACCCAGGATCAGCCCGCCTTTTTCCACGAACAGGCGGATATCATCCCCCAGCTTCAGCTTCAGTTCGTTGGCCAAAACCTTGCCGGCTGCAATATCGTCTCCGTAAACGAACCCGCCGGGGATAACCATCACCTGGTAGTCCGCCAGCTTCCTGTCACGGCGGATCAATTGATTGATATGGCACAGGGATGTAACGGCCCCGGCCTTTTGAAAAGCATATGCCGTCTCTGCGTCACAATTGGTCCCGGGACCGCGTAAAATAAGCACTTTCACTTCATTCATCAGCTTACCACCTCAATGGTTTCTGCCAGGCTTCTTTTAGCCCGGACAAGGGTTCATTGATAATCCTTTCACCGTTAAGGCCGAACACTTCAAGTACCTCTTCCTGGTTGACATGACCGATCTGGGCCATGGTAATTCCCGCCATTTGTTTAATGAACCTGGCTTCGCTGGCGGGAGAGACCTCTACCACAAAGCGGCTGTTGGACTCGGAAAAAAGGATATAGTCATTGCGGTAAATCGGACCGGTGCGCGGTACCGACTTGAGATAGATGGTTGCCCCCAGACCCCCGGCGAAAGCCATTTCAGCCACAGCCACCCCCAGTCCTCCTTCACTGCAATCGTGACAGGACCTCACCAGCCCCTTATCCATGGCTGAACTCAGTGCCTCCATGGTTTTTCTGGACTGCCGCGGATCAACCCGGGGCACATTATTGCCCACGGCATTATGAGCTGCAAAATACTCTGATCCGCCCAGATCATTGCCCGTAATACCGATAATATACAATGAATCCCTGAAGCTTTTCAGGTCCATGGAGACCGCCTTTTTTACATCATCCATGATGCCCATGGCTGAAACCAGCAGAGTATGGGGAATAGAGATAACCTTGCCCTCATATACAAATTCGTTATTAAGGCTGTCTTTACCCGAGATAAAGGGGACTCCGAAAGACAGTGACATATCATGACAGGCCTGTGCGGCCCGCACCAGGGCACCCAGCATATCAGGACGGTTGGCGCTGCCCCAGCAGAAATTGTCCAGCAGGGCTACCTTTTTCAGATTACCTCCCACGGCAATAACCTGTCTCAAGGCCTCATCAATGGCCGATGCAGCCATCCAGTATGGATCGATATCGCCGTAGCGGGTATTGATTCCATTGGCAATCACAGCCCCCGCATCGGAAGCAAGCACAGGACGAATCACAGCGGCATCGCCTGGACCATCGTTCTTTGACCCTACCATGGGTTTTAAAACACTGCCTCCCTGCACTTCATGATCGTACTGGCGGATCACCCATTCTTTGCTACAGGTGTTCCAGGAGCCGAGCAATGTTTTTAGCTCTTTTGCCAGGTCGGGAGGCGGGAGAAAATCGGGTTCGTCGAAACGCTCCGCATGCCATTCCGCTTTGGCCTGTATCTGGGGTATTCCTTTGTGTAAAAAAGCCATATCCAGATCACAGACCATCGAGCCGTTATAGTCCAGTTGAAGTCTTTTGTCGCCGGTAAACTCACCGATGACCGCGGCTTCCACATCTTCATTGGCAAATACCCTGAGCAATATATCCACCGTTTCCGGCGGTACTGCCAGGATCATACGCTCCTGTGACTCAGAGATCCAGATTTCGGTATAGGAAAGACCGGCATATTTAAGCGGTACCTTGTCCAGGTTGATATGGACACCGGTCTCAGCCCCCATTTCACCCACCGCCGAGGAAAGACCACCTCCTCCGCAATCGGTAATCCTGGAGTAGAGGCCAAGGTCCCTGGCCTGAAGCAGCACATCCAGCATCTTTTTTTCCACGATAGGGTTGCCGATCTGGACTGCGCTGAAGGAGACCTCGCTGGACTTGTCGTCCAGCTGGACGGAGGCAAAAGTCACCCCATGAATTCCGTCACGCCCGGTCTTTCCACCCACCAGCACCACCAGGTCTCCGGGTTTTTGTTTACCCATTTTAGCCAGCTTTTTAGGCATGAGTCCCAGCGTACCGCAAAAGACCAGGGGATTGCCCAGATATCTGTCATCAAAGAGAATCGCTCCATTGGGGGTAGGAATACCCATGCGGTTGGCATAATCGGCCACACCCGCCCTTACACCCTTGAAGATACGGCGGGGATGCAAAACGCCCTTCGGCAGTTTTTCATATGGATAATCAGGACTGGCAAAGCAGAATACGTCTGTATTAAGAATGGGTTTGGCGCCCATGCCGGTGCCCATGGGATCGCGGATCACACCGCCGATGCCCGTAGATGCCCCGCCGTAAGGCTCTACAGCAGAAGGATGGTTATGGGTCTCAACTTTAAAACACAAAGCCCACTGGTCATCGAACTCTATCACGCCGGCATTATCTTCAAAGACCGAAAGGCACCAGGGCTTGTCCAGTTCCCGCGTAGCCTTTATGATGGTATTTTTTAGTAAATTGTCGATGATTGAACCCTCGTATTCCAGCTTTCCTTTAAAGGTTTTATGCACGCAATGCTCGGACCAGGTCTGGGCGAGGGTTTCAAGCTCGACATCAACCGGGTCGCGCCCGTCCTGCTTGAAATAATCCAGTATTGCCTTATATTCTATCTGGCTGAACCCGAATTTCTGCCGTACCTTTTCCAGGGCATTTTCAGATTGTTCCAATAGCGGCACTTTAACATAAGCAAAGGTGTACTGAGGGTTTTCCGGGAACTGGGTCATTTCACGGGTTACCACATGCTGTACAATCGGATTGACCAGGAGACGGCTGGATATGGTATCCAGTTCCTCCTGGGTTAACTCCCCTCTCAGGAGATAACGTTTGGCCGTGGCCACTGCGCGGACATTGGGTATACCCAGGTCCATTATGGCCTTCATTACGGAATCTTTCACCGGATCGGTAACTCCGGGGTTGTAGGCCACTTCGACGATCCGGTAACCTCCGGCAGCGTCATCCACGCGCTCATTTTGCCCGTACCAGCAGTCCTGGGTTACGGTGTCCGCCAGCAGGCTGTGGCTGACAAGCTCCAGTTTTTCAGGTGAGAGATTGGTATCCAGCCAGTATACATCTACTATGCGGACATCATTGACGGAGTTAATGCCCAGGTCCTGGATGTCTTTTACCAGGCCTCTGCCCGCCGGATCAGGTAAATGACTTTTTAAGCGTACTTCTATTCTGTGCATGAATTCACACCCTTCACAAAATAATTGGGGCTATCGCTGGTGGTCAGGATAGAAACCGGGGTATTCCGGTCCAACCCAACCGGGAATGCTAAAAGAAACAACGAGGATGATAATCGCAATTCGCAGCATGTTCCTTGATCTTTATTCGACAAGGAATCCAATTCTCCGTTCCACTTTCATCTCCCTGATTCCTTAACTCGCGGCAGCGAACAGGATAGCGGGCATCCTTTGAGTGCCGGAGAAAGCCTGAATTAGATTCAATCCTGAACGGAGTTCAGGTCTGAAACAAGTTCAGGTCTGAAACAAGTTCAGGTTGAACCTCGTATCAGGCATAGGCAAGGCAGCAAAATATCTACATACCACTCAGTAATTCGGTTACAATATTGTTTATTTCCTTACCGTCGGCTTTACCCTTGAGCCTGGCTACGAGTTTGGACATAACCTTGCCCTTGTCGGCGGGTCCCCTGGCCCCGGTTTCGGCAATCACCTGTTTTGCTTCAGCCGTGATTTCATCGCGGGAAAGCTGCTGAGGCATATAATTTTTCAGAATTGCCATCTCAGCCGATTCTTTATCCGCCAGGTCCTGGCGGTGACCCTGCGTGTAAGCTTCGATGCTGTCTTCTCTCTGCTTGATTTCCCTGGCAATCACCCCAAGGATATCGGCTTCCGTCAGAGTGATCTGCTTCAGATCGCTGGCATCAGGGTGTTTATTGAATTCAGCGTCCTGTTTCCTGAGTTCGGCGTATTTGATCGATGAAAGGAGCAAACGCAGGGTGGAAGTTTTCAGCTCATTCCGCTCCCTCATGGACTGTTTGAGGTCTTCATTCAGTTTTTGTATCATATCGGCCATATTTCCAACCGTCACCTCTACCAACGGTCTATATCTTGAACCATGTTGAATAAAATATCGAATTCAAGTCCGGGGTTTGCAACACAGCAGCGGGACCACGTTACCCCGCTGCCGGTCAATCTAAACAGGACTATTTCCTCGGAGGTCTGGTGCTTTTGCGCTTCTTTGCGGCTTCTTTGCGTTTACGCTTGATACTGGGCTTCTCAAAGTATTCGCGGCGGCGAAGCTCGGAAAGAACACCTTCCTGCTGCACTCTCTTGTTGAACCGCCTCAATAAACTTTCGAAGCTCTCGTTCTCTTGAGAAACTACATCAGCCAATGGATATCAGCCTCCTTTGTACAACCACGCAATTTACCTTAACGCCGTAAAAAAGACATAAAATCAAGGTGGAGCATGTATTCATATCTATTGTACCTTAATATTCTAGTTATTTGGAAAGGTGCTGTCAATAAAAGGATTTGACAGCACCTTCGGGCAAATCGACAAATGAAAAAACGATTTATCCTTTCCTGTTTTTTCTGCCCCTCGTTATGATCATAATCACCGCCAGAACTACTGCCAGGCCTGCCACCGCTATGACGGCAATCAACCAGGGAGGCATAGGTTGATCTGGCTTCACTGCTGCTATAGAAGTGGTTGCAGGCGCCGCCGGTGTTGTGGTCTCAGCCGCAGGCGCCGCCGATGGCGTTATAGACGGAAGACCGGCGGTTGGGGACGGAGTCCGGGTTACCTCGGGAGACAAAGGGGTCAGCGTCCTGGTAGGCAAGGGCGTAATAGTGGAAACCGGTTCGGGTGACGGCAAAGGAGAAGAAGTGGGGGAAGGGGTAATAACCGGCTGGTTCGCCTTGCCTATCAGGGCAAAGCTGCTGAAGTGAGAAATTCCGGCGTTTATGGTCTTTCCTTCATTATCTAACGTGCTCTCCTGCTTCTGCCAGTTCGCGCCGTCATACCAGGCAATATACAGGTCTTTCTCAGACAGATCCGCGGGAAGCCCGGCTGCATCAAGAACCATGGTTAACGACAGCGGAGGACTGAATTTGGCTCCGTCAGGTCCCAGAGTATAGGCCAGAACAACGATTTCACCCTCTCCGGGCGCAGCAGGAGAATTCCAGACAGCGGCCGTCATGGCCGTCAGACGGGCCCCACCGGATGTTAGCAGTCTGGTACCTTTGGGAATATCAATCATTACCCTGCCGTCCGTAGTCTTGAGCCTGGTGGTATTTTGCGCCACACCCAGGCTGTTTACCGCCGGTAGTGTTGTTGGAGCGAATCCGGTCAGGGAAACTCCGGTTGTCGGAGACCCGCCGCCACCGCCACCTCCACCGCCACCACCGCCGCTTGATGCCACTACTGTAACGACACCCGAATCAACACTGGCTAAACCGGGAAGGGAAGCATGTAATATTCCGCTGCCTGCTTTGTTACCTGTAAAGGTTACGCTTGCCCCGGTTCCAGCACTCAGGTCGCTGTCCGCAACACCGCCGGTCGTATCTGTCAGGTTCCAGGTTGAATCGGCGGGATTGCCGGTGAAGTTTCCGTACTGGTCCCTGGCAACGCTGAAAACCGTCAGCTGCCGGCCGACTGATATCGTCTGGGACAATACCAAGCTCCCGCCACCGTCAGCAGCAGTCTCCACCCTGATCTGACTGGCTGCTGCCGGGCTGACTATGATGTTATTTGAAGCTGGAGTTGACGTGAGAGCATCTGAAGAAGCCGTTAGAGTCAAATTCCCGGCCAATGTCCGGCTGATATTTGTGAAGGTTGCCAGACCGTTCACGGCTGTCTGGTTCAGATTACCGACAAGATCACCAAAAGAAGGAATAATTGTAATGACATCGTTATCTGAAGTCTGGTTGCCATACTGGTCGATTATTTTGACTGTAAAATCAGGCCATGTATCTCCGGCAGCAGCTGTATCCGGCGGCTGTGTGCCCCAGACAAGCCGGCTTTTTTCAGCGGGACCGACAGTAATTACCAGGGTATCCGAGGCACAGGGCAAAAAGCCTGCATCCCCATTATAGGCCGCAGTAATAGAATAACTGCCCGCTGTGAAAAATGAAGTTGTAAAGATAGCCTTTCCGGTATCATCAAGGGCCACCTCCTCCAGCGTTGTCGAACCTTCTGTGAAACTTACCATACCGGTGGGCACGGCGCCATCGGGTTCCACCAGGCTGACGACAGCAGTGAATATCACAGGCTGACCTGATGTAAAAACATCACCTGACGTTTCAAGAGAGAGAGCAGTCTGAGCCCTGTTATCAACCACAC
Source organism: uncultured Dehalococcoidales bacterium (assembly GCA_964387005.1). Classification (GTDB taxonomy): domain Bacteria; phylum Chloroflexota; class Dehalococcoidia; order Dehalococcoidales; family UBA3254; genus CAYLVC01. The sequence goes on from CAYLVC010000109.1 coordinate 7,247, forward strand.
TGAAGGGATTGCTGATAACACCGGTCAACACACCACTGGAAGCGGTCAGGGTATAATCAGAACCGGCAATATCTATGCTGAGACCGGTGAAGGAAGCCACGCCATTCACGGCATTGACCGTAGTCATACCGGATAAAACAGCGCCGCCGGCGCCCGAACCAGGCGTAATAGTCAGTGTTACCGGAGCCGTGGAATCCGCTACCACATTACCGACTATGTCCTGGATCGTAACCTGGGGCTGGACTTCGAAAGCTGTTCCGATGCTATTTTCTGTGCCGGGCTGCTGGCTGAATTCCAGCCTGGAGGGCAGGGAGTAGTCTACATCCTGGATAACTGAAAGTGAATCTTCCATGCTATTGGTAACATAGACCCGGTTGACGGCGGGATTGACAGCGATGCCGCGGGGTCTTTTACCCACGTTCACCGCAGCCACAACCTGGTTCATCCGGCCATCTATGACCGATACATTATTAGTCCAGTAATTGGCTACATAGATACGGTTGGAAACAGGATTCACGGCTATGCCTCTGGGATCATCTCCAACCTGTACTGTATGAATTACACTATTGTTCTCGCCGTCAATCACAGATACATTATTGCCGCCGTTGTTGGCAACATATATCCGGTTGGTGGTTTCATTTACAGCTACTCCCATCGGCGAGATGCCAACATCTATTGTCGCCACGAAATCACCGTTCCCTTCCAGCACAGTAACATTGTTACTCCCGTTGTTGGCAATATACACACGGTTGGTAGTTTCATTCACTGCTACCCCCCGGGGGGAGCTGCCTGCATCGACCGTATCTTCGAGTTGATTATCAGCGCCGTTGATAATATTCACACTATTGCTGCCGTTTCCGGCAACATATATATAGTTGGTGGTACTGTTTACGCCTATCCCGGAGGGCGCTCCATCCACAGCTATTGTTGCCATAACAGCATTACTTTCACCATCCATTACCCAAACACCATTGCCTGCAGATCCGGTAACATAGATGCAGTTGGCAGCAGGATTTACCCCTAATCCTGAAGGTTCGGTCTCAAAATTTACTGTATCCACCAGACTTTCCGTGTCTGCGTCAAGCACAAAAAGTCCGCGGCTCGAAGCACCGGTTATATAAACACGCCCGTTATCCGGATTCACGTCCAGGGCATCAGGGCCGCTGAACCGGCGAACGGTAGTTACCAGGGAATGAGTATTTCCGTCGATAACCGAGAGGCTATTGCCTCCATTATTAGTTACATAGATAAGGTTGGTGACAGGATTTACCCCCACGCCGTAAGGCCCGCTCTCAGTCTCCACGGTAGCATCTACAATGTCGTCCTCAATATTGATTACCGAGATATTTTCACTGTTGAAATTAGCAACATACACCAGTCCTGTCGCAGGGTTAACCGCCACTCCCCTGGGGTTGTCTCCCACATCAACCGTAGCCACCAGGCTGTTGTCATCACCATCGATTACCGAAACAGTGTTGTCATTATAATTGGCCACATAAACCCGGCCGGTTGGGATATCGACATCGATGCCTCCGGGACCGCCCCCAACTTTAAATTCATCTATGACGGTATTGCTGCCACTATCGATTACGCATACATCATTAGAACCGTCATTGGCAACGTAAACAAGATTCTTAAGCG
>CAYLVC010000110.1:0-3764 GCA_964387005.1 uncultured Dehalococcoidales bacterium
GTATCATGCTGGACTTTTTCCATCGTTTGCCCGGTGTGCTTGACCAGAATTCCCCTGATAATATCGTCCAGGCGCATAACCTCTTTGGCTGCAATAACGATATCCGCAGCCTGGCCTTGTGCTCCTCCCAGCACCTGGTGCATGTGGATGGTAGCATGTGGTAAAGCATAGCGCTTTCCTTTGGCTCCAGCCGTTAACAGGATGGTTGCCATGCTGGCCGCCATACCCAGGCAGATGGTGGATACTTCTGGACGGATTAGCTGCATGGTATCGTAAATGGCCAGTCCGGCCGTAACCACTCCTCCCGGAGAGTGTATGTAAAGGCTGATGTCCTTGTCCGGATCTTCCCTGTCCAGGTACAGGAGCTGGGAAATGACCACATTGGCCACCTGGTCGTTAATAGGCATATTCAACATCACGATGCGTTCTCTCAGGAGAAGCGAAAAGATGTCAAAAGCCCTCTCTCCTCCCCTGGCCCCGGTTTCGATTACCATCGGAATTACGTTCTTTGGATCCATCATTCTTCTTTTACCTCCTTGGTTTCTGCTTCGGCCTTCTCGGCCCCGGCATTTTCACTTTTCTCTGTATTTTCAGCAGAAGATGAAGCGATGCCGGTCAATTTTTCTACTGTTTTCCGGGTAGCAATGGAAGAAGCTATATTGACCTGCATCTGGGGTACATTCAGCAGCTCGATCAGTTTTTCTTTCCGCTCCGGGGTTACATCTTTAGTCATGCCTTCAAGTTCAGACTGAAGGTCTTCTTTCTCAACCTTGATTTGTTCTTTTTGGGCGACCTCTGACAGGACCAGAGACTGTTTGATACTCCTCATAGCCACTGGCCTCAGCTCATTGCGAAGCTGTTCCGGCGTCTTTTGAATACTCTGGAGGTAGGCATCCATGCCCTTTTCATCCATACGCCAGCGCTGCATTTGCTGCTGGATAAGCTGGTCTATCTCAATCTCTTCCATTACCGGCGGATATTCCACCTGCGACATTTCTACCACAGCGTCTATCACCTTCTGGTCGTAATCTCTTTTGGCCTTATCCTCGGCATTTCGCTGAAGGTCCTCGGTAACCCTGATTTTCATGTCAGTCACGGTTTTGAACTCAGGATTTACCTGCTGTGCCAGGTCATCATCCAGCTCAGGAAGCCTTTCCTGTTTGATTTCCTTTATATTGACCTTAAAAGAGACTTCTTTTCCCGCCAGTTCGGCCCTGTTATAGTCATCGGCAAATTTTAGTTTGAATTCCTTGCTCTCATCTTTCTTAAGCCCGATCAGCTCTTCCGCAAACCCTTTTATGGGGTACTCGGCATCTTTAATTACCTCGTATTCGGCATCCTTCTGATTGATATAAGGCTGGCCCTCAACATCACTTTCGATATCAAGGATGATCAGGTCACGGGAATTGACCTGCCTGTCCACCGGCTCCCAGATGGAATGCTGCTTGCGGAGCTGTTCCAGGGCGTTGTTAACATCTTCTTCCTTTACCTCTGCCTTTTCCCGGGCGATCCTGACTTGCTGATAATCACCCAGCGTTACCACCGGTTCCAGCGGCACAACGAACTTATAGGTCACCGGATCGGTCTTTTCGAGGTCGACCTGAGGACGGGCTACGGCCTTAATGTCCTGCTCTTTCACCGCCCTGTCATAAGCTTCCGGCGCCATATGCTCAACAGCGTCATCCAGCAAGGCCTCTTTACCCAGGTATTGTTCCAGGATAGGCCGGGGGGTTTTCCCCTTGCGGAAACCCGGAACGTTATATTTTTGCACCAGGCGTTTGTAGGCTTTGCCTAAACCCTCTTCTAACTCTGCCGGCTCCATCTCAATCGTCAGGTATGCCTGGCGGCCTTCTATTTTGTCATTAGTAATTTTCACACTTCCTCCCGCATGATCAAATGTAATTCATCTATTTGTTTCTGACTGACTGGAGCCGGAGCTTCCAGCATCATATCATATGCATTCTGGTTTTTAGGGAAGGCAATCACGTCACGGATGGTCTCTTCTCCCTGTAAAAGCATCACGAAACGGTCGATCCCGGGGGCTACTCCGCCGTGAGGCGGGGCGCCATATTCAAAAGCCTCAAGCAGATGACCGAAAAGCTGGTTGATCTTTTCATCCTCGTATCCCATCAGCCGGAAAATGCGGCGCTGAAGATCGGTATTATGAATACGGATGCTGCCGCCGGCAATTTCATAACCGTTGCAGACAAAATCGTAATGCCTGCCGTGGACTTTTTCAGGCGCGCTCTCCAGGAGATCCATTTCAGATTCCCGGGGCTGGGTAAAGGGATGATGCATGGCTTCCCAGCGCCCTTCCTCTTTGTTCCAGTTAAGAAGAGGAAAGTCCACAATGAAAGCGAATTTTAACTCGTGCGGATCAATCAAACTCAACCGTTTGGCCATTTCCCGGCGCATTTCACCCAGCACGGCCAGGGCCATTTCCGGCTTCCCGGCCACGATCAATAGCAAATCGCCCATTTTAGCCCCGGAGCGTTCGGCTATCTGCTTGACCTGCTCAAGGGTAATAAATTTAGCAGCGCGGGACTTGACCATATCCATGGTCAGGTCCGAGAGATTGCCCGGAGCATTACCCAGGGAAATGGTCAGCAGCCCGGCTGCTCCCAGTTGCTGCACCAGGGTATTAAGCTCGTCCAGTTGAGAACGGGTATATGCAGCGCAACCCGGCGCACAGATTGCCTTAATCCTGCCCCCCTGGGCTATTACAGTTTTAAATACAGCGAACTCTGTAGCGGCGGCAATATCCGTCAAATCGCTGATTTCCAGCCCGAAGCGCAGGTCCGGCTTGTCCGAGCCATATTTATCCATGGCTTCGGCAAAGGGCAGGCGCAGGAAGGGCTTGTTGATCTTGAGATCCGGCTTGAGGGTTTCAACGATAGAGGTAAAAAGGCCTTCAAGGAGTGCAAGGATGTCCTCTTCTTCTATAAAGCTCATCTCGATATCCAGCTGGGTAAACTCCGGCTGGCGATCTGAGCGGGAGTCCTCATCCCGGAAGCATTTAGCCACCTGGAAATATTTTTCAATACCGGCTACCATCAAAAGCTGCTTGAGCTGCTGGGGTGATTGGGGCAAGGCGTAAAACTTCCCGGCATACAGGCGGCTGGGTACAAGGTAGTCGCGCGCCCCTTCAGGCGTGCTCTTAATCAATATCGGCGTCTCCACCTCTATAAAGCCCCTGTCATAGAGGTACTGGCGCATGAATTTGATAACCTCGTGGCGCAGCAGTATGTTATTTTTCATCCTGTCCCGCCGCAGATCAAGATAGCGGTATTTCAAGCGCACGTTTTCATTAACATCACTGTCTTCATTGATGTAGAAAGGCGGAGTTTTTGAGGTATTGAGGATTTCCGAACGTTCCACTATGACCTCAATTTCTCCGGTGGGTAATTTGGGATTCTCCATTCCGGGCAGCCTGGCAGCAACCTCGCCTTCCACCTGCAATACAAACTCATTTCGCAACTGGCTGGCCATTTCATGGCATGTCCCTGATGTTTCAGCGTTAAAAACAACCTGGACAATACCTGAACGGTCCCGCAAATCGATAAAAATCAACTGGCCGTGATCGCGGCGGCGGTCCACCCATCCAGCCAGTTTGACTTTCTTCCCAACGTCTTTCTTACCAAGCTCAGCACAATTATTTGTTTTAAGCAAAAAAAATGGCCTCCTGCACACCGAATTAGAAATCAAGACCCAACATAATTATATCGTATTATGGCATTATCCTTCAACCAAACTGTTCCCCGTGA
>CAYLVC010000110.1:3864-8856 GCA_964387005.1 uncultured Dehalococcoidales bacterium
ATAAAAGGCGCCCCATCTTTGAAACCCGACAGCAGCAATAAAAGCCATGGCGGCAACCGGCCCCCAGATAAGTAAAGGCCGGCCGGGGAATAAATCCAGCAGGATTCCTCCCAGCAGAGGACCGAAGGAAAATCCAACGGTCTCGCTCATGCCGGCAAAAGCCATGTAGCGCCCCCGCCAGCTTGCAGAGGCCATTGAGCCTACCACTGCCGATGTTGCAGGAGCAAAGACAATTTCCCCCAGTGAAATCAGGATTATAGCTTCTATGGCCAGGGAATAACTGCCCACCCAGGTAAATACCAGGTAGCCGGCGCCGAAAAGGAACGCACCCATTACCAGAGCTGTACAAAGTGAAAAACGTTTGAAAGCCCAGGAGATAGGAAACTGGAGGACCACAATTATCAGCCCGTTCAACGTCAGCAGAAAACCGAACCGGGCAGTGCTGAAACCAACATGACTGACCGTGAAGACGGACAAAGTCGAAGTAAGCTGGCCCATGACCAGGAAGACCAGCATGCTCAACAGGGTAAATACCAGCAGGTTACGGTCTTTCGCGGCCGAAAGTACACTGGCTGCACTGACCCTGGAATGGGTCTTACCGAAAGACTCGCGAAAAGAAAAGAAGACAAAGGCCAGCGCCAGCAGCATGATTATCCCGGCCAGTCCGAAAATCCAGGCATAGGTGAATATAGCCGCCAGGAAACCTCCGATAGCCGGACCGGCGGCAAACCCCAGGTTTCCACCTATGCGTAAAAGGCTGTATGATTCCGTCAGGCGGCTGACGGGAGAAAGATCGACCACCGTAGCCTGTATAGCCGGACGCTGCATCATCATAACACAGCGGGCCAGGGTGTATGCCGCCACTATGGCAGGGACAGGAGATCCAAATCCGATCAGGAAAGCCATTCCCAGGAAGACCAGAAAGCCGGTAGAAAAGGTAAAAAGCAGCAGAGGCCGCCGCCCCACCCTGTCCGTAATCGATCCGGCAAAAAGCTGGCTGACGGACGAGAAGACCCCGCTGATGAGGATTACCACCCCGACCATTGCCATCGAGACGCCCCGTTTTTCGTACAGGTAAAGGGCCATAAAGGGGAGACTCATGGAAACGGCCGCCATGTTCAGAAAACTGATGATGGTTAAAATCCAGATCCCCGGCTGATAACGGCCAAAAACAATCTTGCGTATATTTTCACTGGTTCTGATAATCGGGTTGATAAGTCACCGCCTCCGGCAGCAAACCTACCGTGCATACCACAGTCTAACCTGCCGGCCCCGTTTTGTAAATCCGTTTCCTGCCTGCCTTAATGACAAAAGTAATGCCCCTGACAAGGACTATAGGTTCATTAATCTTGATCCGGCGAAACCCGATAATAACAAAGACCTGTGCATTTTTGATGTAAGAAAAAATATGATGTCGAGAAAAGAAAACGGTTTTTCTCTTATTGAGGTGCTCGTGGCGCTGGCGATCGCGGGGATTGTGGCAGTGGGACTTTTCAGCGCCATGACAACTTCTTCGCGGGCGGCTGTCAAGGCAGACCAGATCGATACTGCCAGGACGCTTGCACAGAGGGTGATGGAACATATCAAGGTACAAAAATACGCCTCGTCCTACACCCTGCCTTCCGATGTTTTCGGATCAGACTCCAATGAGTTCCTGGATTATCCCGGATACACCGTCGGCGCGGTTTATACGGATGCATGGAGAATCGTACCGGTAATTCCCGCTGAAAGGGATGCACTGATTCAGACCGTCACTGTAACCATCTACTTCAACGGGCGGGCGGTCTCATCACTTGAAAACTGTAAAACAAAACGCTGAGGTATAGATGGAATTCCGCTTGCTCCATAAAAAACAATCAGGGTTTACACTTATCGAAATGATAGTGGCCTTAGCCATAACCGGAATACTGGGGGCAGGTATGTTTTCAGGTCTTTTCCAGGTCAGAAACGCGAATGATGCGGGCAATGCCCGCATGAGTGCGGTAAAACAGGTAGAAAACGCCCTTTTCCACATAAACCGTGATGCCCAGTCAGCCCAGACCATTACACCGGATGCAAGTACAGGCTTTCCATTGACACTTTCCTGGAAAGAATGGGAACCCCCGACCCCTGTAACGGTCGTTTATGAGCTTAGAAACCGCTCCGGCACCAGTTATTATGATTTGTACAGGGACGGCCTGTTGATCGCCCGGCACATCAGTAATGACTCTGATGACACCTTTTGCAGTTATTCTCAAAACACTCACAGGTTCACCATAACACTCACTTCAATTTTCCCGTACGGCTCCCGGGAAGCCCGGGAAACACGCAAACTGGATATAGTCCCCAGGCCGGGATCATAAGCAACCACAGGCTTTAGGAAATATGCATAACAGAGTATTCAACAAATTGAGAAAAGTCCACCGGCAGGAGAAGGGTGAAATCATCCTCATTACACTGGCCTTCATGCTCCTGGGCTTTCTCCTGATAGTACCGCTGGTCTCATTCATGGGTACCGGGCTAAAGAGCGCGAAAGTATTTGATGAAAAGACGGACGACCTTTATGCGGCTGATGCCGGTGTTGAAGACGCCATGTGGAAGATCAAGTACGGGCACCTGGATACACTGGACGATCCTGCGGCTTACGATGAATACAACTTCAGTACGGAGTGGCAGTACCGCCTCCCTGAGAAAAAAAACGGCCAGGATGTGGATGTAAGCATAAAAAACCTCTGGATGCCCAGGGACATCACCCTGCCGTCGGCAAGTGCAGCCCGGGCGGCAGCTATCGACGATACCATCATGGTTACCGGGGGTCCCGTCAGCGGGGCAGTCCAGAGCCTGAAGATTACGCTGACCTACAATGCCGAGGCAGATAAGACCCTGGAGATAGACTCTATCGGGATCTGGCTTCCGCCCGGCTTCAGCTATATAGAAGAGAGCAGCAACCTGGAGGAAAGCGGGCAGGCTTACACCACCACACCGGTTGATTACGAATTCCAGGGAGGGCATGCCATTGTCTGGACATTCGTTGATTCCCTGGACTTTATGTCACTTCCGGGTGTCGATGTGCTGGATAATCCCATGACTTCAGACATCACCTTTGATTTCAACCGCTCCGGCAACCCTGCCACCCTGCTTACGGCAGCAGCCTCATCCGGCGCAACCTCCATCCAGGTAGCCAGCACTACCGGTTTCCCCACCGCAGGGAGCCTGATTGTACCCGGTGAATCGAACCTTATAACCTACACTGCCGTTACAGCTACATCTTTCAGCGGTATTCCTTCCAGCGGCTCCGGATCGATCACACAAAGCCATTCTTCAGGTCAGTCCGTCAGCCTGCCAACCCAGCCGGACGCCGTTTCATGGATGACCGGCAAGGAGGTAGACCTGGTCAACGAAGTCAGCCTGTTCACCTGGGATATAGACGTCAAGATCTTCAAAATCCACTCCGAAGCAGGCGGCACCGAAATTGATACTTTTCTCTCCAAGAGAGAGCTGCGTAAACAATCTGGCGCCATCAACGGCGAATACTATGCTACAGGCAACTCACTGCTGAAGGACACCAACGGCAACAACTACCGGGACACGGTGGTCGATCCCAGCACAGCCACCGTCACCGGCAGTAATATTCCCGCTGATGCCCAGGTGGCTGCCGCCTATCTTTATTGGTCGGCCTGGTTGTCAGCCTCACCCACCTTTTCTGATACCTGTACCAGTACCAATCTGAGTACTAATCTTTGGAACAACGGGGGCGACTGGACTTATATTAGCTCTTATCCCTACTACTATCAAGGCCACCACAGCGGAAGCGAGTCCAGCCGCTATATAACCCAAAAAACGGCGGTAGACTTGAGCTCCTTTGAGCCCAAAATGGTACAGCTTGCCTGGGACCAGTGGGTGGCCGACCTTTCCAGTATTTTCAGCGATAGTGGCCGTTATTTCACCGATTGGGACAGAAGCAGCCTCAGCCCTTATGACACCACAGCCTGGGGCAGCGAAAGAGTTGACGGCAACTATGCCTTTAAAGGTATCTATGCCCCCAATCCTTCTCCGGGGCCGGAAGATTATACTTTCCTGACATTGAAAAGCGGTATTCTCAATCTGGCAGCATATTCCGGCAGCACGGTGGATATTTCCTGGAAACAGTGGAAATCCAGTACATCTGGCAGCAGCGATAAACTCTGTTATGCATTTTCCAATAATGATTTCGCTACTTCATCTGAGTTGTTCGATGCGGTTGTTTCCGACACCTCGAGACCACCCAGCAACAATTATATGGTAACCATACCTCAGGAATACCTGACCGATACCGTCAAAATCCGTTTCTACCTGGTGGGTTTTGACAGTCCAAAATTCTGCTGTCTGGATGACATCACCCTCACCCCGGCCTACTCGGATTCTGACGGACTGGATGTGGATATCTCCGGGGATGACGGTACAACCTGGTGGAGCGATTCCCACTCGCCGTTCCAGGCCTTCAGGGGAGCTATCACCACATCTTCGTCATCTCCTGTCCGCTATTCACTGGTCATACCCAGCAATTACCTGACCGGCCAGTTCAAGATGCGCCTGCGCCTGGCGGGAATGAATGCCCCCGGCCTGTACTGCAATATCGATAACATCGCCATCTTGGTACCGGACCAGCAGATAGTCTTTAAAATCAATGATTTACAGGTCTACCTGGATGAAGACGGCCTGCCGCAGACAGGCTCAGACTATCTCAAGGCCAGCGAAGCCCAGGAGATGCGCAACTACAGCGGCGGGACTTCACACGGCTACTCATACTCCTGTTTCCGGGACGTGACCGAACTTGTCAGGAAATACAGCACCAAGGCAGACGACCCCGCCACCAACTATCCGGGCTGGGGCACATACGAGGTTAGAGAGGTGGATGTTTCCTGCAATCCGGAAGATGACTGGTCCTACGCAGGCTGGTCTCTGGTAATAATATATACCAGCGCCGAAACGCTGGGGCACCAGCTTTTCCTCTATGACAGGTTTTCCTATGCC
>CAYLVC010000111.1:0-2383 GCA_964387005.1 uncultured Dehalococcoidales bacterium
ACTCCGCCCGCAACTACCAGAGAAGCAGCTGCGGCTATCGCAAGTTGCAGGGAGGTGAATCCCTGTTGCTGATTCAGAAAGCTCATTATCCACTGGCTCAAACGGCTGAAAACAGCTGGCATATCCACCTCCCTGACTTTTTAATCGCCCCCCTTGACATGTTACATCTGTATTTTGACAGGCAGTCGTAAAAGACCGGTTAAAATACGCTCCTGTCAGGTGAACAAGCGGTAACAAATTAACCCTTCGGGGTGAAAAAAGGTTACAGTAAGGTAACAGACTGTAAGGTTGGAGCAAAAGAGGTGTTTGCCGGTTGTTTTTCGGATTATGTGATTATCGTCTTATGTGAGTTTGACATGGTAAATCCGGTCTAAGTAGAATGGGTCTGACCGTTAATTTGCCAGAAGGAGTAGATGAATTATGGAACGCATAGCAGTTGTCAGCGCAGTCAGGACCCCTATCGGTGGATATCTGGGTGCTTTGAGAGAAGTACCGGCCTACGATCTGGTGGCAGCAGTCATCAACGAAGCTGTAAAGAGAGCAAAAGTTGATCCCGCGGACGTTGAAGATGTCATTTTTGGTCAGTGCTATCAGAGCGGTGAGTATGTCAACGTAGCCCGCCGTGGTTTGCTCCAGGCTGGCTGGCCTGTCACCGTTCCCGGAATAACCCTGGACCGCCGCTGCACTTCGGGTATGGATGCACTGGTAATCGGCGCCATGCAAATCCAGACCGGTATGTCAAGCATTGTAGTCGCCGGCGGGGTTGAGAGCATGAGTACCGCTGAATTCTATATTCCGGGCAATATCAAGTGGGGTATTGGACGGGGCACCGGCATCTCTTTCCCTGATGCTCCCAGGGGACACGGCAGCCTCAAGATGTTCGGCATACCGATCTATGACCGGATCCAGCGCTCCCGACCGATGCATCAGCCGGCTGAAAAATTCGGTGAAATCGTATCCAACGTAGCCTGGGCGGAAAATGTGGCAAAGGAAATCGGACTGACCAGGGAAGAATGCGATAAATGGGCGCTGCGCAGCCATCAGAATGCTGTTGCCGCCCAGAAATCAGGCAAATTCAAGGACTATATCGTTCCCATCACCGTTCCCCAGGACAGGGGCGAGCCTAAAATAGTGGACACAGACGAAGGACCCCGCGCCGATACTTCTCTGGAAGCTCTGGCAAAACTCAAGCCTATACAGGGTGGTGTTTGTACTGCCGGCAATTCATCCAGTGAAAATGATGCCGCCTCAGCTTTCGTGTTGATGGGTGAAAAGCTGGCTAAAGAAAGAGGGCTGGAACCCCTGGCTTACCTGAAAGCCTGGGCGAAAGCCGCTGACGATCCCCGCAATCCTCCCAGGGCTGGAAACAAAGCCTTCAAGATGGTGCTGGAAAAAGCCGGGTTGACCATAGAACAGATTGACCTTTTTGAAATCCAGGAGGCCTTTGCCGCGCAGTGTCTGTATAATATCAAATCGTTAGGTATTCCCCTGGACCATTATGACCGGATCAATGTGAACGGTTCTGGCATCTCATTGGGCCATCCCCTGGGCGCTACCCTGGCTCTGAGAGTAACAGCCCTGGTCAATGAAATGAAGAAACGCAATGTCCGCTATGGCATGGTTGGTACCCCCGGAGCCGGAGGAGTTGCCTGCGTCGGCATTTTCGAAAGACCCTGAACGGGAATTTCTACATAAGTTAAAATATAAGCACTGTGATTGGCGGATAAGCCGGATCACAGTGCTTATTTTCTATTCTCCACTGATCTTGTAAGCTGGCGATTCGGCCTTTTATCTACCCGGTCAGACTGGATAAAAGGGCTTTTTTAAACTGGTGTTAGCCATTTGAATACTCCTTGCTGATAACCTATAATTTAACCATCGCATTGTGCAAATATCCTTTCAAGACAAAAATTTATGCACGAATTAAGAGGTTTAATGGAAATATTTCCTAATCTGGACCCCAATAACCTGGTGATATTCTACGTGGTGGTCAATGAGAAGAGCCTGACTTCCGCCGCTGAAAAGCTGTTTCTGACCCAGCCTGCCGTAACATACCGGCTCAAATCTTTGGAAGAATACACGCGCGTAAAACTGCTGGATATCAAAAAACATCAGGTACAGCTGACGCCTTCAGGCGAAGAAGTATACAAATATGCCCGGGAAATTTATCAGCAGCTTGTCGGCGCCGACCGATATATTCGTTCGGTTCGGGAGTCTAACCTGCGGGTGGGGATAGCCAGTATCTATAGCACGACTGTCAGCCCTGTCCTTAATACCCTTTTCGAAGAGCAAAGTCCCGGCGTAAAATTGACCGTGGAAAGCGGCAATGCCTTTGAAATGGTGCAGAACGTGCTGGATTCAAAACTTGATCTGGCTGTAGTCC
>CAYLVC010000111.1:2483-8844 GCA_964387005.1 uncultured Dehalococcoidales bacterium
GCCTTTGAAATGGTGCAGAACGTGCTGGATTCAAAACTTGATCTGGCTGTAGTCCCCAGCTTCAACTATACCAGTGAAAAAATCAAGACCATTCCTGTCTCCGATCCCATCAAACTGGTCTGTTTCGCCGGGCGGGACCAGTCGATCGAAAACCAGCCCCTGGACTGGCAGGACCTCAACCTTTATCCCCTGGTGACCGGTCAGCAGACCTCGGTAGTACGCAGAATGGTGGAAGAAAAATTCAAAAGCATAGGTCTGGAAATGCGCCCGCCGGCGGCCGAGGTGGGGGATATCGAATGGTGCATTACGCTGGTTGAGCACGGAAAGGGCCTGAGTTTTTCTTTTTATGCGGATATAGAAGAAAAGGTCAAAGAGGGAAGCCTCAAAGCCGTCGCCCTGAAAGATGACCTGTTCGTCTCAGCCGAAGCGGTGATCCCGCCCGGAATCTACATCAGTCCGATCATAGACAAATTTATCCGCATGGTCACCAAAGCCTTCAAAGGACTATCCTGATTTGCACGGCGTCCCCTTTAAAGCGTCGCCTTGCAAAGCTAAGGTTTGATGGGGAATTTGTCGAGAGGGACGGGCATGGTGGACAATTCGGCGGAGCCGTTTTGGTTGCGAATCGTGATCCATTTGAACCAGTTCTTGTCATCCCTGGCCGGGAAATCTTCACGGTAGTGCCCGGCCCGGCTTTCTTCTCGCATCAAGGCTGCTTTAAATGTAAATTCGGCTGCCATTGTCATACTTTCCGCCGAGTGGTAGCGAGCCAGGTGATGGAAATCACCGGCGCCGACCCGGTTCAGTTTTTCTCTGGCATCTCGGACTATCTCCAGCGCCTCCTTCATCCTGCCGGCTTCACGCTGCCGGTTGTATTTCATGGGCACTATGGCCTCATGCACTCTGTAAGCAACCACAGAGGCATCCAGGTCGCCCGGGCGTTTTAAGGGAGCCTTTATGCGGTTAAGGGCGTTTTGAGCATAATCCACATCAATCTCCAGAAGCTGGTTTTGCAGCGCATAGCGGGCTGCGTTCTCTCCGGCGATAAAACCGGTGACTGCCGCTGATTGGACTCCCATTCCTCCCTGTCCTCCCCCGCCGCCGCTCCAGCTGTTGCTGGAAGAACCGCCAGCCGCCCAGAGGCCCTCCAGTGTAGTTTTTCCCGTGGTATCTATCCTGAGCCCGCCGCCGCTGTAGAGATATCTCGGCCACATTTCCATCCTTTCTCTGGAAGGATCGATCCCGGCCTTCTCTTTCAAAAGAGTGATCGTATCGTTGGCCATGAGATGGGTCAGACCTTCAACAATGTCTTCCCCCAGTTCGGCGATCTCGGCAGGAGATAGACCTTTAAGATTGATATAAATAGGGCCCAGCCCGGCCTTTACTTCTTTTTGCATGGCATCGATAACGCGGGGATCGAAGGTATAGACCGAATGCTTCCCCGTCATTAACTCCGGGTAATATTTCCCCATGATCTTTTCCCCGCGGGCATTCTCCAGGTAGAGGTAGAAATGAATTCCCATCAGTTCTTTGCCCAGGACTTTGATGCCCCAGACGTAGCTGCTGGAAAATTCGGCATTTACAAGTTCGGCTCCTGCCCGGAATCCCATAGCCGGGCCTTCTCCCAGTACAGAGCTATAGGTCTTTTCGTGCATATAGCCGCAGTTGCCGGTGGCGATAATAGTGGATTTGGCATTGATAATATAGGTCTTGCCGTCCACCAGTCCCAGGCCGATGGCTCCTACTACCCTGTCGCCCTTTTTGAGCAGGTCAATGGCATAGATCTTGTCCATCATCCTGACGCCTCTGTCATGGGCGGTCTTTTTAAGGGACTGGAGAGATTTGGGCGCATCGAAAAGCGTGACATGAATGTTGGGTCCCCAGTCGAGTATTTTTATTTCTTTATTTTCTTTAAGAAAGGTGAGTCCCATTGCAGCCAGATCGAAAGTAGTCTGGTGCATGGCCTGGCCGAAGGTGAAGGTCCAGTCCTGGTTACAGAAGTAGTGGCTGTCACGGATGACCTTCTCAGCCCATGTGGAGGCATAATCCGGGTAGACGTAGGCCAGGATTCCTCCGCCGATGGGGACCTGCCCGCTCCAGCCGATCCCTCCCTTGTCAATGAGAAGAACGCTTGCTTTGCTTTCGGCGGCTTTGAGAGCGGCGCACATCCCCGCTCCGCCAGCGCCCAGGACGAGTACATCGGTGGAAATTACCGTTCCCAGCTCATCTAACTTGCTCATGAAATCCTCCGTTACAAAAAACAGTTTATTTTCATGCGGTCGGTATCACGTGCCAATGATCTAAGTTCAATAAGGCGAGACCAGTTCTCCCCTGGCGCGTTCGGGAGAGATATCCCAGCAGCCCAGCGGGCAGAATGATTCGCAACCCCAGCAGGCTACACAGTCATCGGGGTATCTGACCTCGGCCTTGCGTTCGGTCTCGTTCATCCGGATGACGTCCATCGGACAGCAGGCGACGCAAAGTCCGCAGCCTGTGCAACTGTCACGGTCAAAATTCCTGATAGCCATAGCATCACTCCTTCAGATACTGTATCTTACATCATTTGAGGCAAAAAGGTGCAAATTACCGGGAATATACAAAGAATTACTATATTAAATACGTCTGAAATAATAAAAGGTATTACTCCCCGGTAAATCTGGCTGAGCGGTGCGTCTATGACACCGTTTAACCCGAAGAGGTTAATGCCGTAGGGCGGGGAGATTTGCCCGATTTCGATAAGCCTGACCATCAAAACGCTGTACCAGATCAGGTTAAAGCCCATAGCCTGGGCTGCCGGATAGAAGATGGAGATGGTCAGGATCAAGACAGAGATGGCATCAAAAATCATGCCGCAGACCAGATAGAAAACGATGATGAGGCCCATGATAACCCACCTGGAAACCGGCAAATCCACCAGGAACTCCCCGAAGGTGGTAGGAATCTGGGTAACAGCGATAAATCCGTTGAAAACGAACGCTCCCGCCAGCATGATGATGATCATGGCAGACATCTTTGCTACTTCAACCAGTGATGACCAGAAAGTCGCTGCGTTCATCTGTCTCTTGGCTATTGAGATAACCAGGGCTCCGCCGGCTCCCACCGCTCCTGCTTCTGTAGCCGTGAAAAGCCCGCCGTAGAGGCCGCCCATGATCAGCAAAAAGAGCAATATTACCGCCCAGGTGTTGCCTATCGATTGGAACCTTTCTTTCCAGGTTATACTCAAGGCAACAGCAGGCGCTACTTTGGGATCCACTTTGCACCAGACCACGATTGTCAATATGTAGAACAAGGCCACCAGTATACCGGGCAGGATTCCGGCGATAAACAGTTTACCGATAGAAAGATTGGTCAGGATGCCGATCATAATAAAGCCCATGCTGGGAGGGATCAGGATTCCCAGGGTGCCGCCAACAGAGACGACTCCGGCTGCCAGGGGCATTTTGTAGCCGGACTTGCGCATCTCCGGGTAGGCGACCTTACCCATCACCATGGAGCCTGCCAGGCTGTTGGCGCAGATTGCAGCAAAAATAGCGCACGCTCCCACAGTGGCGATAGCCAGGCCACCTTTAAACTTCCCGAACCAGGCCCGGGCCATGTTGTAAGCATCCCTGCCCAGTCCTCCTTCGGAGACAAATACGCCCATTAACATGAACAGGGGCAGAACTGAAAAATAGTAGTCATTAATTTTGTCGAACGTGATGATTCCTACATTGGCTAAAGCGGGCCCTATTCCGGTTATCAGGGCAAAGCCGATAAAACCGCAAAGCAGCATAGTATAGCCTACGTTCATACCCAGCATCAGCAGCGCCAGCAATATTGCTATATCGATAAGGCCGATTACGGTGTGGCTCATTTCTTAAATACCCCTTTTATGGAATTGATAAAATCGGTAAAAAATACCACTGTTGCCCAGGCGAAGCCCAGCACCATCAGGAACATGAAAGGCCACACCGGCCAGCGCAGGTCCATAGTCTGACCGGCTGGGCCGTTGGTGGTATTCTCCATCATTCTTACTCCAACCTGCCAGCAAATAAGAATGCATACTGCAATAGAAGCGAAGAGAGAGATGGTAAGAATCAGTGATTTCCACCTGGGTTTGAGGCGGTCTGTAACCAGGCTGATCTGGATATTGCCCTTGACAAGCTGGCAGTATCCCAATCCGAGACATCCGGCAATCACCATCAGCAGGCCGACCATTTCAAATATCCCCTTGATAGGGTGCATTGCACTCCGCCCGATGACATCTGCAATTGAGACGAACATCATAATGCCCAGTGCTGTCGCCGAGATGAAACACAGAAACTTGCTGATCCAGGTAATAATCTGCATGGCCCTGGACTTTTGCTGGACTGGAGCCGGGGTCATTTGTTCTCCCATTTTCCTTCTCCTCCCTAACAGAATGTTCGTATAACCCTGCTCTTATTCAACAGACGTTATCGACAAAGTTAAGAAAATTTTGAGACTATTATATACCCAGTCAGTCTATTTGTACATTTGTTTTTGTATAAAATTATTGTCTAGTTTTCTATTGACAAAATATAAGAAGTCAACTATACTGTGCGTTAACCTATACGATAGCCTGAAGAGTTGTTCTGGAAGGCGAATCGGAATAGTCGGTTGTACATTATGACAAGATTAGGAGGAGAGATGAAGAAGTACCTGGTTATTCCGGCGGCAATCCTGATAATCGTTGCCCTCATTCTCAGCGGGTGCGGCAATCCCGCAACTACCACAACTGTTGCGCCGGCCCCAACTACAACAGCAGCCCAAACCACTACGGCGGCAGCCCAACCGACAACAACTGCGGTAAAAACAACCACACCGGCAGCCCAGCCGACAACAACCGCAGTAAAGACCACAACGTCCGCTCCCAAAGCACCCATTACCATGAAGATCAACTACACTATGCCAAAGGGGGCAGGAATAGGCAGTGCTTTCGATTGGTTCGCAACTGAGTTTGAAAAAAGGACTGACGGCCGCTATAAATGTGAGATCTACCCCAGCGGCACGCTGCTGGCCCCTCCCGCTACCCTGGACGGTGTCAAGAAAGGCATTGCCCAGATGTCCCTCTTCGTTCTGGGAATCAATCCGGGCTTTCCTCTTACTATGCTTACCGGCCTGCCATTCTTCGGATTCAATATCAAGGATGTTGATACAGCTATAGCTGGAAAGAATGCGGCTATTGAGTTCTTAAATATACCCGAAGTAAAGGCGGAGTGGAAGGATATTGAGCTTGTCACAACATCAGAACTGGACGCCAATATCCTGATTACCAGGAAGAAAGAAGTGCGCGTACCGGCTGATTTCCAGGGACTGAAAATCGGCGGAAGCGGCTATGTTATGGAGATAGTCAACACCAACGGCGGAGCGACAGTAACCCAGATGCCTCCCGATATGTACATGAACCTGGATAAAGGCGTGGTCAACGGAGCTGTTACCGGCTACGGGATGATTCATGACTATCACATTCCGGATATCGTGGAATATTACCTGGATGTTGACCTGGGTTCAGGTATGTTTCCCACCATCATCAATAAAGAGTTCTATGCAGCTATGAGCGACCAGGATAAGGCTATCTTCAAGAAGATGGTCGATGAATTCGTGGTAATGGGTGCTGAAACTTCCATCAAGTCACGCGACGCTGGCATCGCTGATATCAAAGCTGCTGGCAAAACAGTCTCACCTGTAACGGCTGCCGAACTGGCAGAATGGAAAAAAGCTGCCGTGGTTGCCAAACAAAAATGGATTAGTGATTGTGTTAAAGCCGGAGTCTCTGAGGCAACCTGTGAAAAAGTGTACGCCGAATGGGAAAAGATCTACCAGAAATACCACAAATAGTATGAAATTAATATAATAACTGAATAAGCCCGGCCCGGGACATCCCGGCCGGGCTTATTGTCAATGGCAGGTTGTATAACCAGGGATTATTTAATTCCCGGAGGCAATGCGGTGGAGTCAACAAACTCCAGCCAGACGCCATGACCTTCTTCAGGCGGCACCCAGGCTATCCTGAAGGGATGTCCGGGATGGATGGCTGCCTGGTAGTCGCTTTCCGTCTTTACCCCTTTTTCACTCAGTGATTTCACTTCCTCATCGAAATCTTCCGTAAAGATGGATAGCCCGAAGACCCCTTCACCCCTTTCCTTCAAAAAACGGCTGAAACGTGTATCAACCTGGGGTTTGGGTTCAATGAACTCTATCCGGGCGCCTTCCGGGGTCTTGAGCATGGCTACCCGGCATTCCGGCAGGTTGCCGATCGGACGCCCCGGTTCCGGCTTCAGATGCAGGATTTTTTCATAAGACTGAAGGGCTTCTTCCATGTTTTTTACTACCATTGTGACGTGGTCTATTTTCTTGATCA
>CAYLVC010000112.1:0-8664 GCA_964387005.1 uncultured Dehalococcoidales bacterium
GGGAACAACAACAGGCAGAGGGTTTTTATTCAACGCCTGCCCGACAGCGCGTGCAGAAAGCGGTTTTCCTATCTGATCAGCGATCCAGCCATAGCTGTGCGTTTGACCGTAAGCAATCAACCTGGTTGCTTCCCACACCTTTTGCTGGAAAGGGCTGGCTTCAGTTGAATCCAGTATTTCGTTAAAATCAACTCTGTTTCCCCGGAAATAGGATTGCAGCTTGTTGATCAGTTCCGAAAAAAAAACTGAATCAAACCGGAATCTCAACTTATCATCGCCCAAAACTGCTGCGGCCTGATTTTCGCTTGAGAGGGGCAAGGTTGTCCTGGAGAGGCCTTGAGCGGACCCTGACAGGCCTATCCAGCCGTATTCGGTCTTAAATATGGTATAATAGCCGTTCCTGTTTTCAGTATGCAAATAATTCTCCTGAAATGTGAAGGCTGCCCTTTTATCTGATTTCAGACAAAAGGGCAGCCCTGGTTAATCTATCTTGTTTCCGGTACAATCAGTCCGTAGTTGCCATCTTTTCGTCTGTATATCAGGTTTAGAAGGTTATCGTCGGGGTTGAAAAAGAGGAAAAAATCGTGCCCAAGCAATTCCATCTGGTCTACAGCTTCTTCCAGTGACATGGGTTTGACATCAAATTTTTTAGTCTTGACTACTCTTGGCCCTGAATCCGTGTCTTCCGGAGATTGTTCTTCGCTTGCTTCAATATTGCTGGTGCGGATAGAAGGAGTACCTTTGCTCCTGGAACGGGGCTGTTTGCCTTTAAAATGCTCGACCTGGCGGTTCATAACTTCCAGCACTTTATCAGTAGCAGTATACAGGTCCTGCGCTCTTTCCTCACCCCTGATCAGTGTGCCTTTGCTATCCAGGGTAACCTGTACAATAAAGCGTTTATCAGGGTCCCTGGTTTTTTCTTCTGAAGCTACGATATCAAAGGATACAAGATTCGGCAAGAAACGGTTGATTTTACTGAGTTTGCGAGTCATGTAATCACGAACTGCGGGCAAGATTTCGAGATTTTTTCCAGTAATTTGCATGTCCATAATGTACCTCCTAGTCGAAAAATTATAATTCTCTCGCCAGCACGAGTCCCCACACAGAAAGAGAACATTGGTCTTGTAAAGCTGCGGCACAGGCATCAAGGGTAGCGCCCGAGGTTGAAACATCATCGATCAGAAGCACTTTTTTCCCCCTTAAAGCCGCATTCCTGCAAATAAAGGCTTTATTTACATTATAGCGCCGTTCATCCGCAGATTTTGTTTGAGCTTGGGGGAGAATGTATTTCTGCCTGGACAGGCAATTGTCTACGACAGGACAGTCGAGTAGTTTCCCCAATAAGCCTGCCAGCAGTCCGGACTGGTTATAGCCTCTTTCTCTTAGCCTTTTTGGGTGAAGTGGAACTGGCACCAGGACTTCAAAGGGAAGCGGGTTGCTATGCACATAACCCCCAAGCATAGCAGACAGGGGGTCTGCCAGACTTCGCAGGTTCTTGTACTTAAACTGATGGACAGCTTCGCGAATTATACCCTCGAACTTGAAGGGAGAGCGTATGCCCTCGATGACCGTTTTCCGGTCAATGCATCCCGAACAGAGTATCCCTCCTGGTTGAGGTTTCCCACATTTAGGGCAGACCGGCGGCAAGAGATATGGAAGAGTTTTAAGACAGTTTTGACAAAACAACTCTCCTTCCCTTTTACAGCCTAAACACTTCTGCGGGAAAAAAAGATCAAGTGCCCCCCTTTTTAAACCCAATAGGCGAGGAAACACTTTATCCACCTTTTATCGTTTTACACTGATAACTGCCAGGGGAAAACATCAATGGGTTCTGACGGAATGAGCCCCATTGTTGATAGGTTCATAAATATAGACATCACCGTTTCTGATCTTCAGATTAAAACCGCAATCCGGATTGGTACAGACCCAGGCTTTGTATTGAATGGCGGCTCCCTGACTGCCAAAATCAGATAATGGAACCAGGTCTCCGGTTTTGCACTTTTGACATTTGGGGAAATTGTTGTAGAGTTCCAAGATACCACCTCCCATCCAACTTGTTAATGAAGTATACAACAACAAACAGTCAAAGCGCAAGGGGGTTAAAGGCCTGTTTCAAACAGACGGGTATAGATTGCACCGGCTGGTGTCAACTGACTTCTCATAAGACTAATGGAATTGACGCTGATTGAAAAGCCGGATCTGAGATCGGTGGTTGATACTTTTTCTCCAAGTTTTTGTCTTTCAGTTACGCTGGCAGTATCACGCACACGGGCTAAAGTCAGGTGAGGTGTAAAGGGGCGGTTTTCCATGGGAAAACCCAGCGGGGTGATTTGAGATTCAATGGCAGTTTGCAGTTTTTTCAACTGGTCTACCTGGCCTGAAAGTCCTATCCATATTACCTGCGGGCGAAAAAGTGAAGGGAAAGCACCCAATCCGTTGATTTCCAGTTTGAAAGGTTTAACTTCTCCTGCGGCTGTTTTTATGGATTGAGAAATGGTGGTTATCCTGTCGGACGGGACGTTGCCCAGGAACTTTAAAGTAAGATGAATACTGGAAGGATCAACCCATCTGGCAATCTGATGATTTTCTGATTTGAGCAGGGTTAGCACGGCTTTCAGTCCTGATCTGACTTCTTCCGTTAACTCAATAGCGATGAATGAACGCAACTGTTCCATTAATATCATCCTTCACTGTTTTAGCCGCGATTACTAACTTTAATATTAAGAATCGAGACGGCATTTTCACTTAATATTTTGCTCTTAAGGTCTGAAGGCAGGTTAATATTTTCAATTTCAGCCAGCAGCCGTTTAGGTTGAATCAAGGGGTAATCACTGCCGAAGAGCACTTTGTCTTCTCCGGCCAGAAATGCTGCGTGCCTGTATATCTGAGGGTTGTATAAAAAAGGTGATGCTGCCGAATCGAAATAGACGCGGGAGAGCGCCTTTTTGACTTCGGGCATCAGGCAATAAAAAGGCAGTCCGCCTCCCCAGTGAGCGCAGATGAGTTTAAGCGAGGGATAAGCCGAAATAAAGGGATAGAGAGCCTGAGGGGTTGTATCGCCTTTCCCCTGGTAGATATGTCCTACAGGCTCGGAAGAATGTATCGAGAGGAGCAGGTTATGCTCTATCAGCCTGCCTATCACCGGCTGGATTTTAAGTGGATCGGCCAGTATATGCCTGTCAAGTCTGATTTCACCCATACCTTTTATTCCGTGCTTAACACAGCGTTCAATCTCCGGTATGGCGCTGGAGGGATCGTCAAAAACAACCATCCCGAATCCGACTAAGCGCTGAGGAAAGCGCTGAACTGACTCGATAATGTAGTCATTGGTCTGCCGGCATATCCCGGGCGTGCTCCAGGCGATGTTTTGAATTACGGAAAGGTCTATATTCTGGTCATCCATCATATTGATAAGGTCTTCAACCGGGACCATTTTAGCCCTGGGATCCGAGTAAAGCGATGAAAATAGAGGGTCTCTTTCCAGGTACTGTTCCCTGTTCCGGATAATTTCAGGAGGGAAGATATGCGTATGAATATCAATGATCATGGTTGCATTATAACAAAGGTTAAGAAGTATTTCATAAAATCAGCACAAAAGGGTTTCCCGATCACAATTTTTCAATGCCTGAACCCGTTGATACCAGGTTAACATAACACTGTGAACTGTCATATAGTAATTCATATGTGTACATTGATTTAATCCATTCGTTAAATTATAATTATGCAGGGTGAAAGATAGATGCATATTGTATGTTGTATTAAACAGGTTCCGGATACCACACAGGTAAAAATTGATCCCGCTACCAACACTCTGATAAGAGCCGGCGTCGAGTCCATCTGCAATCCTTACGATATTGTCGCTGTAGAAGCGTCCGTAAAGCTGGTTGAAAAATACGGTGGAAAAGTAACAGTTATCACAATGGGCATCCCTCAAGCTGAATCTGCTCTGCGTGATTGTCTGGCTATAGGCGCCAGCGAAGCGATATTGCTGTCCGATAGAGCTCTGGCTGGAGCAGATACGCTGGCAACCAGTTATACGCTGGCATCAGCTATTTCCAAAATCAATCAGACAGATCCTGTACAGATTGTTATGTGCGGCAAGCAGGCTATTGATGGTGATACAGCCCAGACAGGACCGGGCATATCTACACGCCTGGGTTATACCCAGCTGACGTATGTTTCCGAAATAATCAGTGTGGATGTTGAGAAGAAGCTGATACAGGTCAGGCGTGAGATAGAGGGAGGCAGCCAGATAATTGAAGCCGGCTTACCCGTTCTGTTAACTGTTGAACTCGAACTGGCTGTCCCGAGGTATGCCTCGCTTCCCGGCCTGGTAAGAGCGATAAGACAGGAAATTAAAGTCTGGGGCGCCAAAGATTTGGGTTGTTCAGCGGATTTGTTAGGACTTAAAGGATCCCCAACCTCGGTAAGGACCATATTTGCCCCTCCACCGCGTAAAGGTGGGCCGGTTTTTGAATGTAGTGAAGGTTCTGAAAAAGCCGTTAATGACATGGTGGAAATGTTATTCAAGAATGAATCCGCATTGTTGTCCGAAATATTCGTAAAATAGAAACAACGGAAGATAAGGTAAGAGATGCCTAAAAACAGCAAAGGCAAAGAAATAGCCCTGGTAATTGAAAAAAAATGCTCGGGCTGCCAGGTTTGTCTTTCCCAGTGTCCCGTAGATGCCATCGATATAGTGGATGGTATTGCCAAAATAGACGGAGAAAAATGCGTCGGTTGTGGAAAATGCGTACTGGTCTGTCCATCTGATGCTATTCTATTTGAAAAACCTCTAAAGAAGCCCGTTAAGGCTGAATCTGCAGCCAGAGAAGCCGATACATTGTCCAGCTATAAGGGTGTGGCTGTCTTTATCGAGGTGCGAGATGGAGTTGCCGCCGAGGTATCCTGGGAACTGGTAGGCAAGGCCAGAGAGCTGGCAGGAAAAATCGATGCCCGGGTGTTGGGTTTTCTGGTGGGAATAGACACCGGAAACATAGCTAAAGAAGCCATTGCATATGGCTGTGATGTGGTTTACACCATGGAAAGCCCTATGTTCCAGGTCTACGTATCAAAAGTATACGGCACAGCACTTACCCAGATGTGCAATACCGTTAAACCTGAAATATTCTTAATGGGAGCCACTCCCCTGGGACGTGATCTTTCGAGTGTTGTTGCAACGCAGTTGCAGACCGGTTTAACAGCCGATTGTACCGGACTGGATATTACTTCAGATGAGAGGCTGCTGATGATGACCCGTCCGACTTTCGGCGGGAATATCATGGCTACCATTCTGTGTCGCAATCACCGGCCTCAGATGAGTACCGTACGGCCCAAAGTAATGAAAATGCCTGCTAAAGATCCTTCCCGCAAGGGTGAGATACGTCCGATAAAATATGCGGGATTCGCCGAAGTTGTGCCCAGGATCCTTAAGACGATTACTCTCGATACAAGCGGAACGGTGGATATTACCCGCGTTCCCGCGCTGGTTGTTCTGGGTAAAGGAGCCTGTGATGCTAAAGCTTTCCCGATGATGGAGGAACTGGCAGGTTTACTGGGTGGTACAATAGCTTGTTCCCGTCCGGTGATTGAGGCGGGACTGCTGCCTTATATGAGGCAGGTAGGTCAAACCGGAAAAACAGTTGCTCCCAAGCTGTATATCGGAATTGGGGTTTCCGGAGCCGTGCAGCACCTGGTCGGCATGCAGGGTTCGGAAAAAGTAATAGCCATTAATATTGACCGCAATGCACCCATGGTGCAAATAGCGGATTATTCAATAGTCGGTGATTATATGAAAGTGGTCCCCGATCTAATCAAAAGTCTTAAAGCCAGATTATCCGGTCTGCAAAAACAAGGGGCGAAATAATGAACGAGTTATTCGATGTCGCAATAGTAGGAGCAGGTCCGGCCGGAATCTCGGCGGCATGTGTGCTGGCGGAAGCCGGTTTAAAGACGGTAGTGATAGAGAGGGGTGAATATCCGGGCGCCAAGAATATGTCGGGCGGCGTGCTATACGGGTACAATCTTTCCCAGATATTGCCTGATTACGTAGCTTCAGGCTGCCCGATCGAACGTAATATTGTTGAATCACGCATCTGGTATTTGTCTAAAGAAGCCGGTTTCAGTATCGGCTACCGGGACAGTATCTTCGGCGGAGAGAGAAAGCACAATGTTTTTACCGTCGGCAGGGCCAGGTTTGACCGGTGGTTCGCCGAACAGGCCAGGAAAAAGGGAGCGTTGATCATTCCGGCCACAGTTGCAGTAGACCTGATAAAAGATAACCAGGGTAAAGTCAGCGGGGTTCTAACCAACCGGGCTGACGGAGAAATAAAAGCCAGGGTAGTCTTGCTGGCTGACGGTGTGAATTCTCCCCTGGCGGCCAAAGCCGGTTTTCGTCCGGATTTGAAAGCCGAACATATTGCGCTTGCGGTGAAAGAAACTATTGAACTGGCGCCCGAAGTCATTGAACAGAGATTCGGTGTATCTCCCGCGGATGGTGTAACGACCGAGGTTATGGGTCAAATGACGGGCGGCATGGATGGCGTGGCTATCATCTATACCAACAAAAGCTCAGTCTCGATTTCCGTAGGAGCCAATCTGGCTGATTTTGCCAGGACGAAAATTAAACCCTATGAAATGATCGAAGCTTACAAACAACATCCCATGGTTGCACCTCTGATTGCCGGAGGGAAACCCATCGAGTATGCAGCCCACTGGTTGGCTGAGGGGGGTTATTCCACCATACCCCAGCTGGCGGGCAACGGCTACCTTATCGCAGGTGATTCGGCCATGCTTTTTAATGCCCTGCACCGCGAAGGCAGCAACCTGGCAATGGCCTCCGGAAAAATGGCTGCCCAGGCGATTATCCAGGCCATCAAAAACAACAATACGTCACGGGAGGGGTTAAGCTCCTATGTCAAGAATATGGAGGAATCCTACGTTCTCAAGGATATGAAAAAATACCGCAACTTCCCCGGATTTCTCTACGACACTCCTCAGCTTTTCAATGAATTGCCTCAAATAGCCCAGTTCGCCGGCCGCGAAATGTTGACTGTGAACGGGGTAAGTAAAAAGCAAAAACAGAAGATTATCATGGGTGAAATCAAGAGTAAGGTAGGACTTGTAAAGCTGGCCGGATTACTCTTCAGGGCCTGGAGGTCGGTTAAATGAGCGTAAAAATTGAAGACAAGCTTTTTCTCGATCGTTTTAAAGTGGACGAGGAAAGCCACTTAAAAATAATCAATCCGGATGTCTGTAAAAACAAGTGCAAGGACCAGCCCTGCCTTTATTTTTGTCCGGCCTATGTTTACCGCCTGGAAGGAGACCGGATATCCATCAACCATGAAGGCTGCCTGGAATGCGGGTCATGCCGGGTAGGTTGTCCCAATCTTAATGTCGAGTGGCGGTTTCCCAAGGGCGGCTACGGCATAAGCCACAAGTTCGGATAGAATATAACCCATCTTCCTCTCTCCCATGCCTTGACTTGCCGCAGCGAACAGCCCCGGGGTGCCGGAGAGGAACAAGCACCCAGCCCGATCCGGACATGATTATCCTGGATTATATTGTGGCAGTGTACAAGGAATGGATTTGTTTTCGCAAAAATACATTTTACTAAAGCGATCTTTTATAACAACTCGTTTGAATTGTTTCAAAAAACCGGGAAACAATACCTTTTTGCCGTAAAAAATTGTTAAGGTGCTGAGGGATAAAAGCCACGGAAAAACCCTGCAATAACCCCGGCTATAGAGGAGCGGACCGCCGGTACCGGGTACAGATAAAGATGTGGATTGATAACCTCCGGCACAGGTAAAGACCTTTTTCCCTGAACGGGTATTCAATATTAGCACATGTGTTCTACTTGCGTCAAGCGTTCGTTGTCACCCGTAAAAACCAGCGGAAAACAAATCAAATCAACCCCATATCAATGCCCAATCAAACCCCGATCAATGGCGAACAAAGCCGATCAACTGGCAAACAAGCCGGAACAAACGGCGGTTAAAAAAACCTTAACAGACTCTCACGATATCCCGACAATATAGCAGCAGGTATTGGGATATTCCAGAATGGATAATGGAGAAACAACGGTTTTTCAATGTGCCCCCTCACCTTCATCCTCTCGGCACCCAGGGGGTACCCGCCATCCTCTTCGCTGCGGCGAGATAAGGAAGTGGGGCGGGGATATGGTTTAGCAGTTAATATCAAGTGAATAAATGCTTCAGGCAGGGTGGGCGTTGGGATTGTTTAAAGTGGACTGCACACCACCAGTGACCTACAGTTGAGGGAGATAGCGAAGCGGAGGTACAAAGCCAGCCAGGATCGGAGCTACATTAGTGCATCGGATATTTTTAAGGAGAGCAGCAGATTATTATTACGGCAACTAAAAATGATGCATGATATTGATATTCAGGCTCGATGCATGAAGGAATGACTCCTATTTAACTGCCGGAATAATCGTGATAGTGGGTTTCCTTGAAAAGGAGTATTAACCCACCCTGCATTCTAACCATTTCCGTTTTTATCCACAGACGAAAGATCCGATTATTCCAGGGGATGTTCGGGCTGCCGGGAAGTATCAGATACAGCAATATCCGAAGCCTGCCGCTCGGATTGCTCTGACTCTGACGTTATATCAGGAGATATGGTGGAATCCAGGTCTGCTGAAGT
>CAYLVC010000113.1:0-8537 GCA_964387005.1 uncultured Dehalococcoidales bacterium
CAGCCTGGTCGGTCTGCCGACTGCGCAAGGTGAAGCCTGAACTTTGTTCAGGACGATGACACGGAGTCTGCTCGTTGGAGACTCAACCAGACTGTCTTCCATCCGCACATTATTACGACATTATGTATAGTTACGATTTGCGAGTGAGAGAAAAGATTACGAGTTGTCATTTTTCAATTAACATGTTTGGAAAAGCGGGGAGCTTACTGCTTATAGCTTGTTTCCACCTATCTGCTATACCGGGATTTTTCGACGCCCAGTTTGATTTTTTCGCGGGATGAGAGGCCCGCGGTATCCGGATTGCCCCGCTGGGGTGCCCCGGCAGGGACGCGATCAGCCGAATTAGTGGCTTCCAGGTTCTTCTTGACCCGGCCGATCAGTTCTCTTGCCCTGGCCAGCGACCCTTCCAGTGCTTCGACGGTCTCTCCGCTGAGAAGCTCAACAGGCACATCCGGATTAGCCTGAACAATCAATGTCTTGTAGCCGGCAAAGATGGTCTTCAGACTCCCTGCCAGATTATCCGCCCGGCTGTTGGCCTCACACAGGGCCGCGGCAGCTTCCTTGGCTGCCGACTCCAACTCCGCCAGGCGGTCGCCCGCCTGTGTTAATTCGTCCGTCCTGCCGGCCAGCTTTTTCTCCAGTTCCGTAATCCGTTGGGATACCTCTGCCGGAACCGGAGCGGTATCCTGCCGCTCCTTTGTCTCGTTTTCTGCCATTTTTACCTCCTTGCGATAAAGTATATTTTTAAAACTTCCCCAGACTTTCGATATGTCAGGCTTTGATATGCTCATTTACCTCCTTCAACCTGCTTATCTGTCCTTGCTCATCCAGCCAGTGCCTGAACTCCGCTTCAGGGTCTTTGACCCCCACCTCATCCATAGCCCTCCGGCGGGAATGGATGCCGGTATTGACCAGGGTCTGCTCATTGGCCACAATCTGGGCAAGGTCCTCGGGGAATACTCCACCCCACACCGTCCTGAGCCTGTAATCACCGAATTTTTCCCCATGGAATTTCTCCAGCAGTTTCAGAATCATGCGGTTGCGGCGATTGTAAACAGATGAGCGAATGAGGCGTTTGCGTATCACCTTCTGCATCAAGGGATAAAGCTCTATCTGCAAAGCCACCCCGGAAAGATTGCGGTCTGTACCGCCAAAAGCCGCCCTGGGAGATTCCGAGATATCATGGAGGGTACGGTAAAGCAGGTCGATATAGTTGATATGGAGCTGAAGCCCTCCTCCCTGCAAGAGGTCAAGCAAATAAGCCTTGGCATCCTCCGGTATATTCCAGACAGCACCCGGTCTGACAGCAATATCCGAAGATCCGTCAACGTTTTCCAGCACAGCCACCGGATTCCCGGAGAGCTCCAGGATATGCGAAACCTGTGACATGGCCCGGTTAAGCTCTCTCTGGGATTCCATTACCGGGACCAGGTCAGAAGTACCCCAGAATTTTTTCGGCTCCCTGAGATTGGGGAAAATAACAAAGGGGATGAACCCACAAGGATTAGGCTTTTTTTCCAGCAGGGCGTTGTCCAGGTAGAGGGCGAATTCTTTGTCCGTCCACATCTCAACCACAGTACATGACCTGTTCCCCGTCTTGATCCCGTAAAGCAGCCGGACTTCCTCAGCCGAAAGAACGTACCTGGCGGCGACTCTCCAGACCCGGGACAGGTTGTCGCCCATCCACCAGACATAGATGCCCTGGATATCGGGAGCTGTCACCCGGACTTCCTTTTCATCCGGGTCCCAGACGACCTTGTAGCAGCCGTCTCCCAGGATAGCACAGTCGGTCTCGGTCTCAAAGTCCAGCTGTTCCAGACCGTTGACCTGATAGACCCTGGTCAGAGCCCTTTCCGCCCGTTCAGCATCAGCTAAGGCTTCGGCTGTGTCCTCTTCCGCTTCAACCGTAAAATTGATCCCTGACATCAGGTATGAGGTGAGTTTGTCTATGAATACCCGGGCATAATTAAAGGTCAGACGCTTCTCGCCCCAGCGCTCCCTCCCCGGCCATTGTTTGCCCTGGTAAAAATCCAGCAGGTCCTTATAACCCCGGATTCTTTCCCTGTCCAGTTCCTCCAGACGGTTGACGAATTCCATCTCATTCATTTTTCTTTTTCTCCAGTGCCAGCACTCTGCGCACAGTCCGAAGACTGACATGAAAGCGCTGGCTGAGTTCCGGTCCATCCATTTTTTCTTCTTTGTGCAGGCGTATAATCTCCCTGTCTCTCAAATATTTGATCTTGACCAGGTTACCCCGGAACTGCTCGTACAAACAGTCTGGGAAAGGGCATTCCAGGCAGGCGGGAGCCAGTTCGCAGCCGTCGTCACGGTATTGACAGAATTCCGGCAGGAGATCCAGATCTTCTTCATGCTGATTGCCATTGTTGCTTTCATTTCCTGTGTTCTCCGGTTCAAAACCAGTTAATTCCAGATCATACATAGTCTTTTTCATTTCAATGCTCTCAAAAATCATTCCTGCAAAGCCTCAAACATAGAGATAATAGAACATTTGTTCTACCGTGTCAAGCGTTCATTGTCACCTTTTTAAAGAATTTTGCTGAAAAATAGAACATTATTCTAGTAGGTAAACTCTTTTATACGGTAAGATGATTATCTACACTCTCCTGTAACTGAAGACATACCAATATACGGTAACAATTTGGTTGAAGGCGGTTTTAATGACAGTACAATGTACAAAAAAACGGACTTTCTTACTCCGGAGCAGGTAGCGGCAATATTACAGGTAAATGTTTTAACCGTTTACAGCTACATCAAAAGGGGAAAACTGGGGGCAATCCGGCTGGGCCGGAGCTACCGTATTACAGCGGATGACCTGGATCGTTTTATCGAAGCAAACCGGGTAAACAAGAGCGGTCAAACGCAACAGGATAAGGAAGAATAACAGACTGGCGACCAGGCAGCAATTCCTGAAAAATAGACAAAAACAGCCCATATCCGGCTGATAATTCTTGCTGCTGGCAGACTGGCCTGGAAAAGCTTATGCTGAAAATGCGGGGGTAACCCTGTTTATCCTGCTAGAAAATAAGGGGTAAAGCTGACCTCTTCCGTTCCACCATGCGGTTTTCACTGCCGTCCGGTTTACGGAAATACATGTCATCATCCTCATCAATGTCGCCGAAGGGATATTCCCAGATATTATCGTCCACTTTGTTATTCCTCTGATTCCTTTACAATATACTATCATACTCCGCTGCGAACAGTTAGACAATCATCTAAAACGTTTAAACATATACGTAATAAAACCCAGCCGCAACAGATGGGCTGCACCCGGACATTTTCAGCAATCATACACACAACATACCCTGCCGGATGGAGTTATTTTCGCTAAAAACATGGCTTGACTATGACGTAACGTCATAGTTTATAGTAGTAATTAGCAGATGGAGGTAAGAATATGGAGTATACAGTCAAACAGATGGCAAAGCATTCAGGAATAAGCGTCCGCACCCTGCATTTCTATGATCAGAAAGGCCTCCTGAAACCCTGCGGCTACGAGGCCAACGGCTACAGAATATACGGGCAAAACGAGCTTTTGCGTCTCCAGCAAATCATGTTTTTCCGTGAGCTGGACTTCAAGCTGGAGGAAATAAAAGATATCATCGATAAACCCGGCTTCGATATCTCGCAGGCATTGCGTGATCACCGCCGTTTACTGGAAGGCAAAATCGCCAGGTACAGGCAACTGATAAAGACTGTCGACAGTACAATGTTAAAGATAAAGGGAGCGCATGAAATGAACGAAAAAGAATACTATGCCGGATTCAGCCGGGAACAGCAGGAGAAGTACAAAAAGGAAATACGCCAAAAATACGGCTCGAAAGCGCTGGATGAATCGGAAGAACGCATGAAAAACTGGTCTAAGGAGGATTTTGAAAGCATAAATCAGGAAAGCGACCGTATATTCAGTACCATTAAGGACAACATGGCACAGGGTTTTAACAGCCCGGCGGTGCAGGACCAGATCAAGCGGCTGCACAGCTGGCTGAACAGGTTTTATGAATGCGATCTGAACATGCTGCGGGGAGTAGGACAGATGTACAACGATCACCCGGACTTCGCCAGCATGTACAGAAGTAAATACCATGAAAAAATGCCGGAGTTCCTGTTGAAAGCAATCGAATACTACTGCGATCACCCGGTGTAATTCCGAAACAGCCTCCAGGGGGATGCCCTGGAGGCTGTTTTCCGGCAGGTAGTTATAACAAACAGTCAGAGGGAACTATATTAACTTATCTGTGATAGACCGGGTATTGACCACATTGAGTTTGTGGAAAAGCATGGAGAAACGCTCCTCCAGCTCCTGACCTATTATCTTCAGTTTATCGGGTGAGATATCCCAGATTTCCTTCTTGAAATCGCCGAAAGCCCGCTTGCGGTTGCGGTAGACGAACTGAGCAGTGGTCTCATTACTCTTCCTGTCGGAGGCATATTTGGCTTGCAGGCCGGCGTTGACCTTCTCCAGCAGGGGTGCAGGGAAATGCCGGCTATCAAAGATCATATTCTGGAATCCCGTAGCCAGGTGCACTTCCAGGGTACCCACGCGGGGGAACATATCGAACATTTCATCAGGCAGGGTAGAGGCGCCGTGCTGCACGGCCCCGCCGATGTGATATTCGTCCCGGGCAACCTGTGAAAGTTTTTCCAGTGTATTGAAATCCAGCGCAACACTGGCGATAGTGCCGTCAGGCAGGGGTACACCACCGTGAGTTGTGCCGGTCTGCACGCTGATCTTGGAAATCCCTTTAAGGCCTGGTCCCAGCACATCAAGGTATTGCTCCATAAAAGCCTTTAAATCCCCTACGGTGCTGTTGCCCGTGCCTATCTCGCCGATCTCTCCGCCAACCGATATGGTAATGCCTTCAGGCTGGATGCTGCGGATAAAACGCGTCATTTCGGCCGTAATCCGGCTGTTGGCTTCCTGCTGTTCCCTTAAACCGGATTTGCCCAGATCAACCATGGTGGAAGCATCGATATCTATATTGTAAAAACCAGCAGCGACCGACTCTTTAATCAGGCTGCGCAGGGTCTCCATCTCTTTTTGCGGGTCCGCTTTATAAGCCTTTAGCTGCACCTGATAGTGATCGCCCTGGACGAATAGCGGGCCCCTGTAACCCTCGGCCAGGGCAGCCGCCATCAGGCAGGCTGTATATTCTGCCGGGGTTTGAAGGGTATAGCTTATTTCAGTGCGCGCAATCTCGAAAATACAGGGACCTACATTGTCTTTGAGGACTGCACGGAAGACCGCCCGGGCAACATCATAGGTCAATCCGCGGATATTAATTGCCGGAACCGTGAATCCCCGGTATTGTCCGGCGCCGATGGCATCATACAGGTTTTGAACGCTGGCCGGGAAAACCCTCTCTTTTTTAGCCAGATCCAGCACCTGCTTTTGTTTTTCACTTTTGTTCTGGCCGAAGACCATCTCCCTGACCAGCATTTCAATTTCATTGCTTTTCATCATTATCCCCTTTCGTTCCAGTGAATTATCAGGCCAGTATATTCCTGGCGCCGTTATAGCTGATGGTATCATACATCGTATTGACATCCACCAGGTTCAGCTGCCCTATGACATTTACAATCGGAACAGCGCAAAAATCACCGTTGGTGTAGCTGACCATTTTACCGTATTCTTTACGTATTGCCAGATTGACGGCGGCAATGCCGAAATACCTGCCCATCCGGCGGTCATAGGCGCATGGGGTCCCACCCCTCTGAATATGCCCCAGCACCACGCAGCGGGATTCCATACCCAGGCATTCGTTGATATGGTTGGAGAGGAATTCGCCGATGCCTCCCAGGTGCTCATGGCCGAAACTATCGGTCTTGCCGTCCTTAATCACCGAACTTTGCCCTGCCGGTTTGGCTCCCTCCGCTACCATCACAATATCAAACCTGGTACCGGCTTTTCTCTTTTCGGATATCAGCTCGCAGACTCTTTCAAGTGAGAAATCATATTCAGGAATGAGGATAATCGAAGCACCGGAGGCTTCCCCGCCTCTCAGGGCCAGCCAGCCTGCCGTGCGGCCCATGGCCTCTACCACAATGATGCGGCGGTGAGAGCCAGCCGTGGTCCTCAGTCTGTCCACGATCTCCTTTATAACCTCAACTGCTGTTTCAAACCCCAGGGTATAGTCCGTGCCTACCAGGTCTTTGTCAATCGTTTTGGGAATGCCGATAACTTTCACCCCTTCCTGGGAAAGCTTGGCGGCCACACTCAGGGTATCGTCTCCACCCACGGCGATCAAAACCTCAAGCCCCAATTTTTCAATATTGCTGATCACCAGCTTTGAGGTGTTGATCTTGGGACTGTACGGATTATAGCGTGATGTACCCAGATTGGTTCCGCCGTCCCAGTCCCAGTTGCTGACCTTTTCCCTGGATAAAACCTCTATATAGTCCGCCATGTTCTCATCGGTAAAAGAAAGCCCTTTCCATCCATCCTGAATGCCCAGGACTTCATATTTTACACCGCGTTCATGTTCGAAACGGGTATCAAGAGCGGTATTCACAACCCATTTGATGGCAGGATTCAGACCGGCGCAATCCCCTCCGCCAGTTAATATTCCGATACGATGCTTTTTTACTGTCATATTTCAGAAAACCTCCATTGTAGAAAATAACCCCAGTATATCGTATTTTACTTCTTTTCTTTCCGGATGAGCAATATTTCAAGAGGCTTCAAAGGCTGATGCCATTTAAGGAAAACACAAATAACATAGGCCAGCGAAAGCCCCATCAGCACCAGGGCAAAAGCAACATATCCATAGTCCGGGATGCCATGTCTTATAAGGCCAAGGCTGTCAAAGAATGGCCTTACCCAGGGATTATGAGGGGTAAGGTAGTTAAACCAGAAAGTATTATCAAACAGCCACATCCATGAAGCTGGGAAGAGGGCCAGCAGCAGGGCCAGGATCCGCTCGCTGCGATAGGAAGTGCGAGCGGCTATCAGCAAGGCCAGGGCAATGGATATTACCAGGTACTGGTAGTTGATGCGGTAAAAAAAAGCCTCGAAAAGGAGATATCCGGCTAAAGCCCCTCGCAACAACGCTATTTTCCTGTAATATGCCAGTATGCAAACTGCGATGAAAGAGACCACCAGGGCGCCGACACCCCAGTTCAAATAGCCTATGGTCTCCCATCCCAGCCAGTCATGCAGATAAGTCACGAGGGCTCCGACCCCTCCGAAAGCATAGGCCAGGGGATATTGGTAATAGGCGCCCTGTCCCGGAAAGAAAAAGGATACCAAATACTCCCGGGCGTTCCCGGTAACCATAAAGGGAATCGAAAAAGCTATTCCCAAAGCCACGGCCATCAAGCAGTGTTTGAAGAGACGGCGGCGTTCCGTTGTTGCGGCCAGGACAATTACCATCACTGCCGCCGAAAGCAGGGTATGCTGCTTGGTCATCACGGCCAGCGCCAGAAGGAGGAATCCGGCTGTGTACCTCCCGCGCTCAATAAAGATAACGGAAGCCAGTAAAAAAGCGGCGGCGATGGCATCAAACTGGCCGAAAACCGCGGACTGGTACCAGATCAGAGGGTTAAACAGCCACAAGCAGGCAAAGAGCAGTTTGACAGGCTTCGATTGCGGAATATTCCAGTAAAGAAGAAGTCCGATGACGAGGTCGGCCAGGATGATAGGAACCTTCATTGCCATCCGCCACTCGGGGTCAACCATTTCTGCCGTCGCCAGGCTGGCAGGGACGGTCAGCAAAGCCAGTCCAAGAATCAAAAGCCAGACAGGGGGGTAAACATAAGCCCAGCCTTTAAAGGGAAAAATATCCAGCTTTGCGGCGGCATAGCGGTAGAAGTCCAGTCCGTTTTGCCTGAAAACTTCGGCAAAGGCCCAGAACTGGGAAACATCCGGCCCGGCTGAAAGCGGGGCCGCCCAGATACGGAAATAAGCCGCGAAAGCGAAAACCAGGGCCAGTACCAGCCATTCCAGTACTTTCTGCTCCAGCTGCCGCCGATTATTGATTGAAACATGCATGATTAAGGCTATTCTAACGCCAAACGTAACTGATATTCAAAAAACCAGTTGATTCCAGTATAAGTGTATTGTCAGTTCACCTGAGCTTTTTGTAATATACTCTGCCGTGTTAACCTGTCTCAACCAACCAGTTCTTCTGCAATACCTGTAAGGCTCTGAGCTTTAATATGGGGATCGCTGATAATATCAACCAACCTGATCGCCTCGTCGGTCGCCCCGGCAGCAGCCAGTTCAACCGCAATAACTCCCAGTCCTCCGGTTTTAGAGCGGGTTTCCGCTGCCAGAATGATGAGGGAATCTACGGTCTTTCCTGACTTCTCTTTTTCACCCAGGAGTGCAAAGGTCACAGCCAGACTGCCCAGAAAATAAAGTGTTGCTTTTTTGTTCTGGTACTCCCTGCATAGCTCAAGGGCCATCTCCACTGTTTTTTCCCCCAGGTCTTTCTCTCCTGCCTGGACAAACGCCCGGCCTAATTTGATTAAGCCGTCAATTTTATCCCCGGGGTCTTCCGCTTCCGTGTTTTTTTGCA
>CAYLVC010000114.1:0-8437 GCA_964387005.1 uncultured Dehalococcoidales bacterium
AAGCGGATGCTGGAATATCTGCCTGTCTTCGTGGGAGTCCAGGAGAATTCCCCGGTGGCCGGATTGAAACTCGCGCCGGCGGGCAGATTCTGGGCTGTATATGTCAGGTTGTCGCCGTTGGCATCAGAGGCAGCAACCTGGAATGACAGGGTATTCCCTGCTTTTACTGTTTTGGGGAACATTGCAGCCATTACAGGCGCCTTATTGGGAGGTGTAACGGTGATGGTAATGTCCTGGCTATCGCTAAATGAGCGGTCAGAGACGGT
Organism: uncultured Dehalococcoidales bacterium; assembly: GCA_964387005.1. Lineage (GTDB taxonomy): Bacteria > Chloroflexota > Dehalococcoidia > Dehalococcoidales > UBA3254 > CAYLVC01. The sequence goes on from CAYLVC010000114.1 coordinate 267, forward strand.
GAAGCGGATGCCGGTGTAGGTCCCTGCCTGGCTGGCAGCCGGAGTCCAGGTAAAAGCCCCGCTGGTCCGGTTGATTCTGGCCCCTCTGGGCAGGTTGGAGGCCGAATAGGTCAATCTGTTACCGTCAGCATCGCTGGCTGCAAGAGTAAATGCCAGTTTTGTTCCAGCCGGTATCGATTTGTCTCCAATCGGTTCCAGCACCGGAGCGCTATTTAAATCCGTTACTATAATGGTGACATAAGTTGAGGCCGACAGCACACCGTCCGTTGCACTGAAACGCACCCTGTATTTACCTGACTGGGTAAGCGTGGGAGTCCAGGAAAATACCCCCGAAGCGGGATCAATACTGGCCCCTTTAGGCAGGTTGTAAGCTGTATAAACCAGGTTGTCGCCGTTCGGATCGCTGGCAGTGAGGGTAAAGGTGAGAAGCTGATTTTCTTCAATAGTCAGGGTGGGGAGGGAATCCATCACCGGAGCACGGTTAATATCATTGACCCGGATGGTGATGTTTTCACCCGTTGCCAATTTGCCATCGGATACCTGGAAATATATATCAGAATATGTTCCCACCTGTTTGGCGGAAGGTCTCCAGCGGAACGTCCGGCTGGCGGAGCTGAAGATGGCTCCCGCGGGTAAATTGGAGGCCGAATAGGACAGGCTGTCATTATCCGGGTCAGAACCGGAGATCGTGAAACTAAGGATAGTGTTGGCTTTAATCGTTTGATCGCCTACCGGAACCAGTACCGGTGCTTGATTGGACTCACCCACGGTTATGGAGACCATCTCAGTTACGATATAGCTGCCGTCTGTAGCCCGGAACCGGATGTTGTTATAGATACCGGACTGGTTGGAGGCGGGGGTCCAGAAAAAAACCTGGTTAGAGGCATCAAAGACGGCGCCATCAGGCAGGTTGGAGGCAGAGAAATTCAGGCCGCTGTTGTCACCATCCCCGGATACCTTGAACTGGAGCAGCCTGCCTGCATCAACTAACAGGTTGCCCGGGTTGACCAGAGGGCTCTCGATTACTGTAATAGAGGCTGTCCCCGTCACGCCGCCGGTTGTAGAAGCCCTGACCAGATTGGGGTAGCTGCCGGCTGCTCCGGCGGTAAAAAGACCGCTGGAGTTTATTGAGCCGGCTATGGCGTTATTTACACTCCAGGTAAAGTCCAGACCGCTGATCGGATTATTATTGCCGTCATAAGCTTCGGCGGTAAAGACTATCTGGCCGTTAACCGGAACGGACTGTTCCGTCATGTCTGCATTATAATCGGTGGCTGTGTAGCTGCTATTGGTATTGATCAGGCTGGCTGCAGACTCAGCGCCGGCCGGGGTGATCCTGATGTAGTTGATGGTTTTATCAACTTCTGGTGCTTCCTGTAAAGCCAGGATCTGGTCAATCATTGCGGAACGGACCACATCTAAATCCAGGTTTATTAGGTCCGTGTTTTTCAAATTCGCCACCCATGTTTCGGCCTCTGAAGTATTTTTCCCTTCAGTCCTGGCGGTTTCGATGGCCTTTATTAAGGTAGTCAGGTACCTGACATCGTTTATTCCCTCTCTGAACCCTTCCCACTGAATGGTATCGATCACGCCGTTAACCGTGGGATAGGCCATAACATGATCTCTGAATTTAATATGATCAAAATCATTCCATATATTACCGTATTCAGCTTGATAAGCGAATACAAAAGCTCCATCAAAATCTTCCTGCCATAGAAGTAGTCCATAATTCCTGCGGTAGGTCTCAGGTGTTTCACTCCCCAGCTGAGGATTATTGTAGCTGAATATTTTGTGATTTATAGAATGCCATTTTGCAGCTTCCCTGGCATCAGGAACTCCATTACATACAAACAAATCCAGAATATCTCCCACAGCATCAAATGTATCTGTTGAATATCCTGATACAAATGTTTTACCACCAGCGTCTCTAAGTGTTTCCCATGCTAATCTTTGTGATATTTGCGCACTTCCTACCGCTTCATCTAAACCATAGAAGTAAACATCTGGAATATCAAAACTATTTGCAAGAGATATCACGGATTGCACTTTATCAGCATTCAGATAATGTGAACGATCAAGTCCTTTGTAATAAAGCGGTCTCCCATTCATTCCCAGATCGTTTCTAATATTCAGGACTTTCTTTAATAGTTTTGTATCTTGTGTTCCTTGAAACCATTGAGAACATCTTGTGTTGCTAAAACCATGTGAAATTATGTTCGTTAACTCAGCCGTTAGTTGGGTTTCACTCTTAAATCTATCAGAAATAGATCCGGATGGATAAACATCATCCAGTTGTCCGTAGTGCGTAATATTATATTCCAATAAAGGATCTGACAGAGTAAAAGGAAGCACTTTCAAGTTTATTTGTAACTGTTCAAGAAGGTTATTACCATTCATAAGCCCAATTGTGCCTGAATAGTCTCCTGCGGAAACATTATCAGGAACCTTTAGGGTGACCCAGAATTGCTTGTTGATCCCGGCAGAAATATCTACAGGCTGAAGAATAGTTTTGTCTTGTATCGGCAGTTCGTCGATTGATATTACTGGTTCAAGTTCGGCACTAATAGTAGGATCGCTTATCCATTTATAAGTACCATCAGTTAACTTAACATAGTTATGCTCGTTTTCGACCTTTATCAGGTTATCATCCTTAAGTAATAGTTCTGGCGTGAGTTTTTTATGGGTGAGATCCTTAATACCCGTTCCCGCTTGATACCATATTTTGACTACACGAATATCGACAGCATTTCTATCAATAACTTCTTGTGAACTTGATAAGTCACTGATCTCAATAGTTAACGAACTTATATCTCTGGAAGAATTGATTACGAAACTGGTCGATTTATTTTCACCCGGAGCGGCATTAATGCTGATGTTGTTTGAGATGTAATCGCTGGAAATGCTTGTCGTTGCCAGAACAGTATTATTGGTAACAGCCGGATAGACATATATAGTTATATCTTTATTTTCGGCATATATTGGGTTTCCGTTCAGGCCGAATGCAATTGTGGCAATTATCAAAAATGCAGAGAACAAAAAATATAAGCTCTTCATAATGGTGCTCCTCCAAACGTTCCTATAACTGATTGTAGATGTCATAAGCTTCACCAGAGTCACAAACAGACTGAAATATTAACAAATATGTCACAATATCACGATCTGCAATTTTCTCCGGACTTTTTATCCCGTTAATGCGCTTCTATAATTCTCCTGGATTCAATCTCAATAACTAATCACCAATTAGTTACATATTTATAAGTACTTATGTCATGCAACACGGGAAATTATCCGGAAAATCTAACGATTTCGAATTCAATAAAGCCCAACAGGCAGGTAAATAGGTACTAAGGTTATCAAAATATAGTAATATTGGGGTATGATGGACTCGCCAGCCACTGTTTTAGTGATAGCTGAATATATTTTTTAAAATTGATTGGTTGTGATTATTCCTCACACTGTAGTAAATGAAGAGGAGCTACACTCATTTATGGGAATAAAATGGGAGAAAAAGGATGATTTTAAAAGGAAATCTGCGGCATTGATGTTGGTGAGTAATGTCTACAGACGTATATTTCATGAGGAAATGAGTGGTGAAGTAACAAATTTCTTTCAGAATCTTTTCTATGTTTTTTTGGGTACAATTGTTTCCACTACACTATTAGTAATCTTTACTATTACGGGGGGAAGAATATTAGGGCCGGAAGAATACGGAAAATTTGTTTTGGTACAATCTGTGGCTATGTTCCTGTATATACCCATGCTTTTTGGGTTTAATACGGCAATGTTGAAAAACGCAAATGCGACAAAAGACGAACGGCTTAAGCATAATATTATTGTTAGTATTTACTTAATGGTATTTATCTTTACGGTTATTTCGATAATTGTCTTTCTGGTATTCGCTGAATACCTGGCTGATCTGTTTAAGATACAGGTTAATATGTTGTGGTTGTCAATTACCTTTGCAGGCTTATATGTATTTTATGTTATTACAACTAGTACATTGAGGAGTTTGCAATGTATGCGTGCTTATTCGATATTCCAGATGATATATTCAGGCATTATATTAAGCTCTTTTCTGATCTTCGTCTTCAGCAAGCAATTAACGTTTAAATCGATGGTCTATTCGGTTCTTTTAGGTTATTCTCTTACCGCACTATTCACTTTTCTTTTTTCTATCAGACGCTTAAGTAAATGGCATTTTGATAAATCTCTGATGATTTCACTCTTACAATATGCCATGGTTTGTACTGTTGGTGGATTATCATTTGTTTTTTATACTAATATTGATAAAATCATGATTAGCCGATATATGGAAATGAGAGACATAGGTATCTATAACGCCTACTACTCAGCTTCTCTCAACGTAATAGGTATATTTTCGACAATGTTTATCCTGGTTTTTTTCCCAACCGTATCCAAATACAAAAACAAGAAACCCATATACAACAAAATAAACAAATTCATTCCATATTTATTTGGCTTTGGGATTCCATCTATCTTTCTTTGTGAGTTTATTATTTTGAAATTGTATGGTGGTCAATATTCAATCAATTGGGGAATGATGGCATTGTTTGCTATTACAAGCGTATGTACCGCTACCCAGAGCATTTATGCATGGCTTTTAAATTCTGTTAGTACCAATAGTGCAAAAATAGTATCTATTGTTGCCGTGGTTATTGCTCTGATAAATATTGGCATGAATTTTATACTAATACCTAAAGCAGGATTATTGGGGGCAATATCCAGCTTGCTTATTTCATATTGTGTCTCAATCTTTCTATTATTACATTTTGGAAAATCATATTATACAGATACTAAGATAGTGGAAGGATAAAATGCGAGTGTTGCTTTATGGGCGATTTTTTGATTATGAAATACAATTAGCCGGAGCCATGTCAGCTTTATGCGATGTTACACTGGTAATGCCTGCAAATAGTATTCCAGAGGAATTTCAAAATATAAGCGAAGAACGGTTTGATTTCCATCTAATCACCAATAAAAATCCTCGATACATACCAATCAGGTTATGGAACATCATACAAACTTTAAAGATAATGAGAAGAAATCAACCTGAGATTGTCCATTTGCAACTGGGTGGCGCTATTGAGCACCTGGCCATCCTTGTATATATTAGACTGATTAAGAGACGTCCACTTATTGTCACTTTTCATGATGTCAAATTGCATGTTGGAGAAGAGTCATGGAAGCAAGATCTTTGTAGATACTTTTTGAGGAAATACTGTACTAAGATCATTGTTCACGGAGACCGATTAAAAGAACAAATGCTGAAAGAATATCATATTGTTCCCGGTAAAGTATTTTCAATTCCAATTGGAGAACATCGTGTTTCCCCTTTTTTAAGATATAAAAAAGAAGATATTGATGAAGATGAAAATCAAGTTTTGTTTTTTGGTCGCATATTTCATTACAAGGGGCTGGAATACCTGATAAAAGCAGAACCTTTAATCAATAAACAATTCCCAAAGAGTAAAATATATATTGCAGGTACAGGCGAAAATTTCGAAAAATATGAAAAAATGATGGGTGATAGGAAAAACAAATTCATAATAAACAATAAACATATCTCATTTGAAGAAGGTGCGAAAATATTTCAACAAAGCTCTATAGTAGCATTACCCTATATAGACGCCTCTCAAAGTGCTGTTGTATTAACAGCTTATGGATTTTGTAAACCGGTGGTAGTGACCGACGTTGGTAGTATTCCTGAGATTGTTGATGATAATATAACTGGTTTGATCGTTCCTCCTGGAGATCATCAAAAACTAGCTGAAGCGATTATTAAGCTGCTAAAAGATAAAGATTTAAGAAAAACAATGGGAGAAAACGGTTTTAAAAAACTAAAGTCAGATTTATCCTTTGAAAAAATTGCTCTATCAACGTTCTCAATTTACCAAAATACATTAAAAGGAAAAGTAAGAACCTGAATTCCCGAGAGCTTGCCTTCCAGGTGTTCCTCCGATGATACCGAAATTCGCCGCATATTGAGCTGTTCTTTGAGATTACCAAAGGCTTTTTCGGTATCCCCATCCATGTGCAGCCCTTTTAACGCAGGCGAGTATGAATGGTAGTTAACCGTATCGAATTCTACGATAATTGTGCTCGGCGGTCCAAATCCGCCCATCCCGGCCAAATATTAAGCTAAAAAGCCTTTAAGCAGTTAGTTGCTTAAAGGCTTTTCCTTTTCCCGGAATAACCAGCAAGAAATTACCCGTTTCTTTTGTTGCTAAAAGATGGATTGCACTGTATAGGACTATCTTTTAGGCTAATGCATCGTTTATACTTATTAGTAAACTGGTGTATGTAATACATTAAACGTTCTCTCGTATAAATTATTAGATGAAATCTTTCTTACATCATTTAGTTTGAATAAAGGAATGGATTTCGATGCTGAAGAAATTGCTTTGGTTATCGGTTATTATAACAGCGTTAAGCCTGTTAGGATGCCAGTCTAATGCTACAATAAATACACCTTCTATAACCGACTCGAATACGGTTGTAGTTCCCTCACCTTCTATAACCGACTCCAATACGATTGCCGTTCTTTCGCCTTCATCATCAGTTATCCCTTCCTCAGTATCAAATGAATCTCCCGCTCCAGCATCTGGCACTGGAACGGAGAGTCCTCCGGTTTTGCCTGCAAAGACTGTATCAATTGAACCGGCCGGAACCTGGAGCCCTGACATTAACCTGGGCTATAGCCAGGAATCAATCTGGGAAAATATTCTGGTTGGACTCGATCCTTACGGAGGTGATAGTATTTTTTTCGGCAATACTGACAATCAACGCATTGTGGTCTATGATCTCAATATCAGGAAGGAAATACTATCAATTGACCCGCCATACGGCCTGATTGAGAGCCCACCATCAATTCACAACAACAGGATTGTATTTGCTGACGTGGCGATGAGCAAAGAGGAATACATGAATCGGATGGCATCCTCCGCTATTTTGCCGCGTCCTGATTATGATATTTATTTGTTTGACCTTCAAACGAATCAAATACAGCAGCTTACCCGGGAGAAACATGCTCAGATTTGCCCTGTTATCTATGGAGATACAGTGGTCTGGCTGGATGATCGCAATACACAGCCTGGCCGGGGCGGCTTTGACATTTATGCTCTAGATTTGAAAACTAATCAGGAGACCAGGCTTACGGCTGAGCCAACAGCAGAATGTTTTGATAGTAACCAGCTGGCTATCAGCGAAAACCTGGTTGTCTGGACGGACATACGCAATGTGGATAAGTCCCTTCGCTGGGGAGGAACCAACGATCCAACTTATAACGTTGATATTTACGCTTACGATTTGAACTCGAAACAGGAATTCCGGATTACCACATCTCTGAATAACGACATGTGTCCGGACGTTGACAAAGGTCAGATTACCTGGCGCAGGCAAGTAACACGGCAAAAGGCTGATATATTTTTGGCTGATTTTAAGAGTCACAGGGAGACCCTGGTCTCTCATGACGGATATTCCAGGTCTGATCCCTCCATTCATGATGGAAGAATAGTCTGGGGAAATGCTGTTTTCGAAACAGTTCCCGAACACTCAAGCCCTCTTTTAGCTTGTGGAACAATTATGCTTTATGACTTTGAATCCAGGACGGAGAGCTTGCTCATTCCCCTGGATACTTCCAGGCGTTTAAGCCATCCGGTCATTTACGGCAGCTATGTAGTTTACCGGGACAAATCGAAGGCTATGAGCCCTGTCTTTGTGGCCGAGTTGTCGGATACTCCATCTTCCCCAGCTCCCGCGGCCAGCGCCCCTCCCGTCGTGAGTAAAGTGAAACCGCCGGTTTCTTATTTGCCTGTCACTCCCGGGAGTGGTATCATTGCCGGCTCAAACGTGCCATCTGAATCAATCAATCTGGATGGATAGAGATTGGAGAACCCATTTCCCCAGGCCAACAAGCTGACTGCTGTCTGGGGCTTCTCCCCGTAAGACATCTATGCAGTAGGCTCCGGTGGCATAATTCTGCATTACACGGGAAAATAGTGTACCGGGTAACTTAACAAAGAAGTTTTTCTCATAAAGAGTTAAACATTAACTTATAAAGTCAAATAGATTATAGTAAATTATTTAATATCTATTGACAAATGCATGACATTCATACATAATACCCATCGTAGTGCTATCGTAGCCGATGT
>CAYLVC010000115.1:0-8318 GCA_964387005.1 uncultured Dehalococcoidales bacterium
GGGAAGCCGGCGACGGTGAAGAAGCGGTGCGTATGGCACGGCAGCTCAATCCTGATGTGATCATCATGGATATATCGATGCCAAAACTCAACGGCATAGAAGCCACTAAACAAATCAAGGCGTTTCAGCCTTCTGCCATCATATTGGCGCTGACTGCCTATGATTATGAGCAATACATCTTCCCTCTTTTATCCGCCGGGGCCGCCGGATATCTTTTAAAGGATGTAAATAGCCTTGAGCTTATCAATGCCATTGAGACTGTTCACCGGGGCGAGGCAGTGCTCCATCCGACGGTGGCACGCAAGGTGATGGAACGATTCAGGAATGTGGAAGAGCACAGCGGAGAGCAGGTATCTGATCTGCTTACTGAGCGTGAAACGGCTATACTCAAGATGGCGGCCAAAGGGATGCGCAATAGTGAGATTGCAGATGCCCTGCATCTCAGTGTGCGTACCATTGAAAGTCATCTGGGCAGTATTTTCAACAAATTAGGGGTAGGCTCCCGCACCGAGGCCGTAATGCAGGCTATGGCCAAGGGGTGGCTGAAACTGGATGAATTATTCTGAGCATTCCCTGGATTGTTCTCCGGGTGAAAATGAATAAATCTTCGTCTTGTTTAGTCTGATGTTGAGATTGGTGAGGAATTCACATTTCTGGATTCTGGCGGCGATGTTTGCCATCGTCATCCTGCTGCAATATCCGCAACAGATATCATACCCGTCTGAAGGGGCATCTTTCCCTGTTATGCTGCTTTTTCAGCACGTACTCCAGCGTCTTCTTTTGTTGGTTCCCATAGCCTATGCCAGTTTCATATTCGGGCTACCGGGAGGGATAGCAAGCCTGGTAGTCGCTCTCCTGTCCATGCTGCCGCAAATTGTGTTTCTTTATCCTGTTCCTGCCCTTGTCCTGACTGAAGGAAGCCTTGTACTTGTTTGCGGCATAGTGATAAATATATGGTTCAGCAACCGGAGGAAAAGGCTGGTTCTGCGAAGAAGCGCCCAGGAGGCGCTGGCCAATATTATTGACGGATCTCCTATTCCGGCATTCGGCATTAACTACAAGCACAGAATTACCCACTGGAATACTGCGCTTGAGGTTTTTTCCGGCATAAAGAGCCAGGATGTAATCGGGACAGATCAGCACTGGAGGTCTCTGCATTCTGAAAAAAGGCAGCTTCTGGCTGATCTGTTAGTTGATGGGGTTTCAACGCAAGAAGTTGAAGAGCTTTACCGGGGAAAAATAGAAAGATCAAGGTTGATAGACGGCGCCTTTGAGGTGGAAGATTTTTTCCCGGCCCTGGGTAAGACCGGAAAATGGATTCGTTTTACGGTCAGCCCCGTAAAAGATAAGAATGGCAGGATAGTAGGCGCTATAGAGACGCTAGCGGATATAACGGCACGCAAAAATGCCCATCATAATCTGCGCTACTATTTGCAGCAGATAACAATTGCGCAGGAGGAAGAACGGAAACGCATTGCCCGTGAGCTTCATGATGATACAGCGCAAAACCTTATTGCTCTGCTTCACCAGGTGGAGAATTACCTGAATGACAACAAAAATCTACCGGTGAAAGAAGCTAAGGCTCTCTGGGGATTTCATGAGCGAGTCAGGGACATATTACAGGAGGTGCGCCGTTTTAGCCGTGATTTGAGGCCTTCGATTCTGGATGATCTGGGGCTGATTCCCTCCCTTGATTGGGCGCTGGGGGAGCTTAAAAAGGACTATGGCCTTGATACAGAACTAAAGGTAGTCGGCGGAGAACGGAGGCTGCCACAGGAAAAGGAACTGTTGCTTTTCCGAATAGTGCAGGAGGCACTCATAAACACAGCCAAGCATGCTCATGCGCGGAAAGCTGAACTTACAGTAGAGTTCGCAGAAGACAGCATCAGGGTTACAATAAGTGATGATGGTGAAGGGTTCATGATTCAAGGCGCCGGGACGCTGCTGCAAAGGGGAAAGCTCGGTCTGGTAGGAATGCAGGAACGCATACAACTACTCGGAGGGACGATACAGATGAATTCCCAGGTGGGAAAAGGCACTACCATTCTGGTGGAAGCTCCTGTCACGTTTCATTCAGATGGCGCCCCTCCGCTTGAATTGAAATAAGAACTTCACGGATTGCTCCGGATTTGTTGATATTGATACACACAGGATATTTTCGTTGCCGGTATGCGGGTTTCCGTGGATTACAGCATAAAGGCAGGTACAAAAATCAGGCAGGAGGCTTTAAGGTGGAATCGAAGTGTGCAGAATGCAGCATGAGATTGAAGGCAGAGAAAAACCCCAGGTCTTTTATGTCCCGTCTCTGGCGGTGGCATACCAAATGGTGCCCGGGCTGGAAGGCCTATCAGAAAGAACTTTCCCAAAAACAGGCTTAATATATCCAACCGTTTATCCAGGTGTAGTTGAAAAGACAGCCTATTGTTTCCGCAAATAGCTATGCCTTACGGAATGTTGTTACCGTTTATGTTTGTTGCAGATACGTCTTTAATAAAAACGTACCAGGAAGCAAATTGACAGAAGGTAAATTTGAGAACTATAATGCGAACGGTGGAGGATTGAAAATATTTGGATACTGAAGATAAACGTAGTACCAGCATAATTTACACCTGGTGGATAGCGCCCGGGACTTTGCCTGCCTGAGCTGCAGCAGTTCGGAATCGTGTCCCACGCTTACCAGGCGTGGGATTTTTTTTACCTTTTTGATAGTGCCAGGTTCTTAAGGAGAATATACCGGTGACAGCACTGGATAAACAAGAATATAAAGAGCTGCTGGAAAACAAGCAATACAGAGTAATACGTCAAAAATTGTTAGACCTGTCGCCGACTGATATCTCTGAGTTGCTGGAGAGCGTTTCGGATGAGGATGCTATGATAGCATTCCGCCTGCTCCCTAAGAGCCTTGCCGTGGAAATATTTGACTTGATGGATGGAGCACGGCAAAACCGCCTTTTGGAGTCATTCAATGACCACACCGCCAGAGCTTTTCTCGAGGCTATGCCTCCGGATGATAGGGCAGAACTGCTGGACGAGGTACCAGCGGTGGTTGCCCGCAAACTTCTGCAAATACTTTCACCCGAACAGCGGCAGATGACACTGCAATTGCTGGGCTACAATGAGGGGACTGCCGGCAGGGAGATGAATCCCCTGTTCGTGGACATTAACATAGACATGAATGTAGCCCAGGCTCTGGAGAAGATCCGCCGCCTGGCTATTCACAGAGATACTATCGATGAATGTTATATCATGGACCGCAACCGCCATCTTATCGGCAGGGTATCCCTGCGCGATCTGGTTATTGCTACCCCTGAAGCCAGAGTAGCCGATATTGTAAAGCCTAACCCACCATTTGTATTTACCAGTACCGACCGGGAGGAGGCCGCCCGCACTTTACGCGATCATAACCTTCTAGCGATACCGGTGGTAGATGCGGAACAGCGCCTGGTTGGGATTATTACACATGACGATGTGGCGGATATCCTGGACCAGGAGGCTACCGAAGACATATACAAATTCGGTGCTGTTCAGGGCACGGAGCGGGGTTATTTTGCGAGCCGGATTTTCAGCGTTGTAAGGCACCGTGCTGTGTGGTTATTACTGCTGATCCTGGTCAATACGGTTACAGGTTCAATTATTTCAAGCCAGGGTGATTTGCTGGGTGAGGTGGTAATACTGGCGGCTTTTATACCCTTGTTGATTGGGACCGGTGGCAACGTAGGTTCGCAGTCCGCTACGGTTGTTATACGAGGATTAGCTACCGGGGAGGTTTCACAGAAACGCGCTCTGTCCATAATACTAAGGGAAGCGGGGGTCGGGCTGCTGCTTGGGGCAACCCTGGGACTGGTGGTATTTGGCTGGTCGTATTTCCTGGGCCGCAATATGCAAGTGGCCGTGGTGGTTACCATTACTCTGGCCGCTATCTCAACTTTGGCAACAGTCACCGGCAGTGCTTTGCCTTTTGTATTTCGCCTGATAAAAGTTGATCCGGCCATGGTTTCGGCTCCTTTGATCACCACAGTAATGGATATCTTCGGTATCGCCCTTTATTTTCTGGTAGCGCATTTGCTGCTGCAAATATAGCGAGATTTATTCGGGACATCAATCAGATAAAGCATGCTCAATACATCTGAGCATTTTATTACCTCTGTAAGAAGGAAACTGAAATATTCCCGTTATGTTCCTTTATCCATCGGAATGCAGTTGCGTCTCTTTTGGAAGTTCGCCCGTAAAAGCATGGACCACACCTGCAAACTGGGCCACCGGTATGGTGAAAGCGATGCCCCGTCCCGGTTCACCCAACCTGGTGGCTTTGATTATCTCATTCAGGATAGCTGCTGTCTTGCCCGAGGGGGTGACAGTAAATACAATTTCCTTTTCGGGTTCGACCGGTATGCCCATGATTCTCTTCTTTTCATGAATGCCCACTCCGCGTCCGAAAAGAATAGTACCTCCTTCAGCGCCGGCTTTCATGGATGCCTCAATAACCGTATCACCCCATCCTTTTAAAACCACTGTTACAATAAGAATCCTGCTGACATCCCTGTTTTCAGATTTGTCAATCACCTTCGTTACCTCCCTTCGGTGGCAATATACGATAAATCAAACTTAACAGCTGAATTGATATTATTGGGGCCAGTGTAATTATACCAATAAGCCCAAAACCGTCAACCAGAGGGCTGCGTCCCTCTATAACTGTTGCTGCTCCAACGGTCAGGGCCATAATAAAACCGACTGTCAGAGGCCCGGAAGCAATGCTGCCTGAATCAAAAGCAATGCTGACGAATTCCCGGTCGGCGATGCAAAGCAATACCAGCGCGATAACATAACCCGGCACAATTATCTGGATCAGCGATATTCCGAAAACTGTGCGTGCCATAGCCAGCGCAGTGAAAGCGGCTACACTTGCACATAATGTGTATAGCATCAGCGGAGCTTTGATATAGCCGACCGAGGCTTCTTCAATTTGCTGGCTCAGCACACGAACCTGGGGCTCAGCAAAGGTGATGAGGAAGCCCAGAATAAATCCGATTGGTATTAAAATCCAGGTATGATGAAAACCGGCGAACAGTCCACCTATTTCCATACCCATAGGCAGAAAAGCAATGTTGATACCCTGAAGGAAGAAGACCAGACCGGCGAAAGCAAAAATCACACCTCTCAGAAGCGGCAATAGTTGTTTCAGGGGACGCTTCAGAAAGAAAAACTGAAAGACCAGAAAGAACACCACCAGCAAGGCCACCGGTATTGACACCTCAATGACAACACCGGTTATTCCTTCCAGCGGTGCAGCTTTCTGGAGAAGAAGGGACATATTGTCTTTAAATAGGAGTATAAGGTCCCTCAGGTTAAGAAAAAAATTACTCAAAAGAAGAATATCCCCCAGCACATAATACCAATTATCGGACCGGCGCAGGCAATTCCGATCAAGCCGAACCCGTCTGATAAAGTAGAACGATGAGCAAGAACTGAAACAAAGCCAAGACCCAAAGCCAGGAGCATGGGGACGGTAAAAGGTCCGGCGGCAGCCGCCCCGGCATCAAACGCAACTGATAAAACATCAGGCGGTGTAAACATAGCCAAAATTACTACGATCCCATATATTATCGCCAGCAGGTTGCGGGTGGGAAAGCCCAGAAGAATGCGCAGCAGGGCGGCTAAAAAAAGAACGGCCATGCCGCCTGCCACAACGAAAATAAAAGCAGAAGTGCCATTGCTGCCCGTTTTGCCGGACATGTTGCTTAAAACCATCACACTGGGTTCAGCATAGGTTACGGCAAAGCCGAAAACTAAAGCTACTGCAATAATGAGCAGGACAGAACCGCGCTGGGGTAAAACAGCCCCCACATCCCGCCCTATCGGCAATATGCCGGTCCTGACTCCGTAAAGAAAGCAGACTACGCCGGCTATTACCATTGCCGACCCGATCAGGAAACGCGTAAAAAAAGCCGGAGAAGCGTGCAATACGGTAAACTGCAAGGCTATTATGGCCAGTATGATAGGAAGCAGAGCTTTCATTACTTCTACGCTGGTTTCTCCAATGATCTTTCGCAACACTGCCTCCGTCGATACGGTTCAGCCACATGGAATATCAGTCCATGCTTCATTCGTTAATTATTGTTCCAGGTGATATCAAAGAGCATGTAGGTGTTTTAACTGTATGACAGCTCGTTATCTTCGGCGGAAATCTTCAGGCACTTATATATTATATTCTACTCTATTCAGGAACTGGTTCAACCTGTATTGACAACGGCAATTGCCGTCTTGATGCGGGTTATCTTTTTTTAAGCGATTACTGATACAGGATTGTCCGTCAATTAACAAAGCTTCTGGAGTAACATCACAGGAACGAAAAGCGAATTAGTTATGCATTGAACGGTGGAAGTCGCCCCCAATAAATGGAAGGACATCAGCGAAACCGCACACGATTGCTAAAGGGTATGAATGATTCCTCTCCGCTGGAGAAAACCCAAGCAGGAAAAACGGTTTTTCCTGCCCAAAAGTCCAGTCTAAAACTGTCCTTAGTCCCGGTGATAATTATGTTCAAAGATTTTAGTATGGGTATAATACCGGCTGATGATATCAGAAATACGTTTGATAACAGAAATATCTGATTGCAATGAAGCCGGCAAAACAGTGAATTAAGGAGAGCAATATGGGGAAATCGATTATCATAGTAGGGGGCGGTCTTACCGGGCTTTCCGCCGGTTGCTACGGGCAAATGAATGGGTATAAAACAACGATTTTTGAAATGCATGACAAAGCCGGAGGGGTCTGCACCGCATGGAAGCGCAAAGGGTATACAATCGATGGTGCCATGAACTGGCTGGTTGGCACCAATCCGGAGTCGTCCTTTTACAGGTTCTGGGAGGAATTGGGAGCAGCCCCGGGCTGGAAGATCTATAATCATGACCGGTATACCGTCAGTGAAGATAAGGATGGCAGGGCTTTCACCATTTATTGTGATGCCGACCGGTTTGAGGAATACCTGCTGGGTATAGCCCATGAGGACAGTGAGGTAATCAAACAGTTAACGCAGTCTATTCGTAATACCGCTAAAATGAAGGAACCGGTGGATAAGCCGCCTGAGCTGTACGATAAGTCAGATAGCGCAGAAATGGCTCAAATGCAGCCTTTTATGCTGCCCATGCAGGAATGGGGAGGTTCAACCCTGCGGGATTTGGCAAAACGCTTGAAGAACCCGGATCTGCGCCGGATTTTTGAGAACAGTCCGGAATTGCCTGTAGCGATGTTAGCCTGGGTACTGGGATTACAGCACAGCAAGTCGGCTGGTTATGTCGTCGGTGGAGCGCTGGCGCTGGTTAAGCCCATCGAAGAACGCTATCATAAGCTGGGTGGGGATATCCGCTTCAACTCAAGAGTTGCTAAAATACTGGTTGAAAAAGATAAGGCCGTCGGCGTAAGGCTGACCGACGGGCGGGAGTACCGCTCTGATTATGTCATCTCAGCCGGTGACGGTCACACGGTCATCTTCGATTTACTGGATGGCAAATACGTCAGCGATTCTATAAAAAACATGTATAACAATCCTGTCCTGTTTTCGCCGCTGGTATACGTGGGGCTTGGCGTCAGGCGGGTAATCAAGGAAATTCCCTCCTCGGTTGGAGGTTTCAGCTACAGACTTGAAAAACCCATCAATATCGCGGGGAAAACCGAAGAGAGTCTCAATTTGATGGTATATGATTTTGATCCGACTCTGGCTCCGGCGGGCAAGACTGTTATTGTGGCAAGTTTTGCAACGGATTATGACTACTGGCATGAACTAAAGAATGACCCGGAGCGTTACAAAGCGGAAAAAGAGCGCATCGCCGGTGAGGTTATTGAGGGGCTGGAACAAAAGCTTCCGGGTGTCTCTTCACAGGTGGAGATGCGTGATGTCGCCACACCTGTTACCTGGGAGCGGTACACCGGCAACTGGCGCGGAGCGTATGAAGGGTGGATGTTTGGTTCAAATGATAATATAAGCAAAACACTGCCGGGACTCGACAACTTTTACATGGCGGGGCAATGGGTCAATGCCGGAGGCGGTATGCCAACGGCAGTAATGTCCGGCTGTCACACCATACAGTTTGTCTGCCGGAAGGACAACCGGGAATTTGTTGCGTTCAAACCGTGATTATTGAAATCAGTCTCTGAAGTAACTGTTTGCCGCCGGTAACGAAAAAATATTGTACCATCCGGTTTTGATGGAATAATCAGCTGATATGCCTGGAATATAATATGGAGTTGGAGCGCTTGCCAACCCGGGCAAGACAGCCCATTTGGTGTAAACAATAGACCATTTTCTGGGCAAGCCTGCG
>CAYLVC010000116.1:0-8253 GCA_964387005.1 uncultured Dehalococcoidales bacterium
TTGAGCCTTCTGAGGTCAGCTTCATTCCAGCCAATATCAGTGAAAAGTTGTTTTAGCTGTTTGTGACCATAAGTCTTATGGGGATGGCTGTGGACACTCACTTTGCAGTTATCTTTTTTGTAGATTATTGCAGAACCGCCACTTGATCTCTCTGTCCAGCCATCATGTACTAGCGCCATGCATAGATCATGGCTGGTCAGGTTTTTTAACTGGTCCCAGATTTCAGGTTTCATTACAGTTTTATCAGGATTTCTTCAATACTGAGAAAAAGGGGACCCTCGGTATCCTCACTAAGCTTTTGTTTTTTTGAAGCAGCTAGATCAATCGGGATAGGATCTCCATCCTCTATCATGGCTTTTAACATCAGAGCAACGGCCTCTTTAGCATTTTCTCTGGCTTCCTGAACACTATCGCCAGGCATATGTAATCCGGGCAGCGAAGGCACAAAGGCATGATAGCCAGGATCATCTTTTTCTACCATGACTTTGACCCGGAACTTTAAGCAGGTAGAACCAGCTTTCGTTTTGGTCTCCACAATAATCACCACCTCCGCCGTAATCGCACATTGATTATAACACAATAAACGAGTTTCTCGTACTCGTGATCTAGAAAAAGGTTCAGGACAACATTTTCAGACTAAACTTGCTTTCGAACGTTATGGTACTACCTATTGATACCCCGGCTCCACCATAGGTCTTTTGCTAAACTACTTTGCGACCCTTCCTCATCCACTTTCATCAGATTCAGACGGCTCTGTATCTTGCGGGATTTCAATTCCTCTGTTGGGATTACTCTAATCCCTGGTCCAGCTACCAAATCTGCTTTCTCCGTGAAAGTTGCTTGCTGTAGGTTACGGTCACGCAGTTCCTTCAGGTCATGGCGAAGCCTCTCGATGTCCAGAGTGCTAAGACCTTTGTTTGTCATTTGACCCATAAGTTTTCTTATTTTTGTCTCGCTTGAGGATATAGACCGGCAATATTAGTAGACAAAGTACCCCCAATTCATCCAAAAGTCAATGGGTTGGGTTTACTGGATCTTTTCAAGAACAATTTCAAGAACCGCTTTTTGAAGCAACCTATCTGACTTTATTTGCCCATTCAATAAGGTAAAAGCGTAATGAAGGGGCTTACTTTTTGATTGCAGGGCCTTTTTCTTCAGACGCCATGCTATCCGCAAGACTCAGGTGTTTATCCATGAAGGCTTTCAGACCTTCGAAGTTGTTAAAATGGGCTTCTTCCTGCGTACGTATATGATGGACAGAGCCTCTGAACTTGCCTGCGGACTCGCTGTGGATACGGACTATGAAGGTGTAATATTTACCTTTCATTGTCTCTCCCTGGAAGATATCCTTACAGGGATGATACCATAAGATCGGTAAGTCACCAGTTATCCGGCAGTAAAGGTACAGTAAACGGTGGAGGAACAGGTCCCGGTCAGACTGTCTCGTCTCTTTTTAGCCGATTAAACATACCGATGGTTTCTTCTGAAGGAGGACTATTCAATTCAGCCGCAAGGGTTTGGCGGCAGTTTTCGTACCAGCGCAGGGCATTGTTCTTCTGGCGCAGACGGCTGTAGCTGGACATCAGCATCCGGTAGGTATCTTCGCGGCAATTGTCTTTCTCCAGGATTTTGTGGCAATAGGTTATGCAGTTCTCATAATCAGCCGTGTTGATCGAATAATCGGCCAATTTGTTGAGCAGCAGCAGATAGATATCCTTCAGAGTCTCCCGCCGTGAAATGGTCCATTCATCATAAAGGGAATCCTCCAGGTAATCACCCTTGTACAAAGCCTCGGCCTTTTCGAAGCTACGCATCGATTCATTTGTTTTCCCTTCTTTTTCCAGGCGCTTACCCTGATTCCAGAACGACTCGAATAGCTCTGCATCAATTACCAGTTCTATTTCAGAATTGATCAGATACCCTTCATTGGAATACAGGATAACAGGGTAATCCATCTTACTAAAAAGAGGGCATAAAATCTGACGCAAATCGTGTATCGCGGTTTTCAGGTTATTAGCAGCCGCTTTAGGGCCATAGTCCGGCCAGAGCGCTCCCATCAATATATCCCGCGAAACCGGGGTGGTATATTTGCTGACCAGGTATTCGAAGACGGATTTTGCCCGGTTGCTCTGCCATTGCTGGATCTGTTTGGCGGCTGAGCCGACTTTAAACATACCCAGGCAACAAACATCAAGACGGAATTTGTTGCCAGAAATTTCTGAGTTTTCGTCCGGGAACGCGCCGTCCCTGTCAGGTCGAAGCAATAAATGCATCTGGCGGACCAGATATTCTTCCCGGGACAACGCCTCAGTCAACTGGTTCAGTTGTTCTCTGGCAGCCTGAAAACGGTTTTGAATCTCCTTCAGAAGATCGACGGTATCAGCCTGATAATGACGGTCCGGGAGGCTTTCATCATCCACAACAGAATCATGTTGTGGGTTTTCCGGTTTTGGCTTTAGACTTTCAAGAATACCTTCCTGCGAAGGACTTAAAGCAGTGCGAGAATCTTTTTCCCCGATTTCCGATATAGGCCCGGCAGTTTTACCCTTATTCCTGAATCCAATAATTACCCCAATACTGCCGGCAACCACGCCGTTATCATCAAAAACCGGGTTAATGTTCGCCCGGGCCAGAACCAAATAGCCGTCTCGCAGCCGGATTGGAATTTCTCCCAGCCAGCTATTGCCATCCGATACGGACCTGATAATATCATATGTTTTAGTCCGAAATTCCTGCGGTATGAAATCCGCCACATTCTTGCCCAGAACCTGTTCCTCTTGCCAGCCGGTCAATTGTAAACCTGACTTGCTCACAAAGGAAATATTCCCCTGGATATCAGCGGATAAAACACCCAGACCGATAGCCTCCAACAAGCGGGAAGGCGACAACGTAATTTTTTCAGCAGATGTCAGTTTCACAATTTTCATCGTTTTCAAAGAATTCGGAGATCCAATCCCATCCTGAATTGTTCTGCCTGTGCGCTTACCCTGGCCTACTTTTTGGCAGCTTTTCATTTTTCTTTCCAAATCAGCCGGCTTATTTTTCATTTTCACTTATCGATAGATCAGGTGAGATAGAGTGTCGGAATATCAGGGCTGGAAGGCATTCTCCCCGGATGAAAGGCATTTATTTTAAGTTAACCTTCAGGTTATATCAGGATTATAGGCGAATCTTTTTCATGTTTCAATAGCGACAACAAATGCCAGGCCTTGTTTCAGTATGCTTGACTCAATCGTAATCGACCCTAAGTACTACACCAGCTCCCTCGTTTTTCGCCGAGCCCCCTGTTCTACTAAAAATTAACTACCAATTATCCCTGCATTTACCGGCAATCGCTACCATAAAGCCAGTGGTAATCCGGGGAATTACCATCCCGATTCGTGAAACAGCATTGCACATCAACCAGGGAGAGCATAAAAAGGCATGGTGACAGCGGACATTTCCAAATATAAAGAGATAAAACACTTACAGACCAGTCTGGACCATATCCAGGCTGAACTGAACCTGAAGATACTGAAACTTCGTTCGAGGGTCAGAAATCTGCGCCGGAACAGCGCTGCGAACGATGCAGCAGAAGCGTCAGACAGATTGAAGGGGTTGTACATATCCGAAAAAGAAATCGAGGATATCCTCTCGGCACCCGGAATATTGATGTCCTCAAATCACACTCCGCAAAAAGAAGGGTTTACGAAAGAGGAAGCACTCCAAATTCAGCAGTTAAAAAAAACTATTGAGGCATGCAGGAAGGAAACAGGCAACGAGGGCAGTTTAAGGCTGGATTTTCTAAGAGACCGCTATAAACTCTCTCAATTTGAAATTGATACCCTGCTGCTGTGTCTGTTGCCCGAAATCGATCCCAGGTACCAGAGATTGTATGCTTATTTGCAGGATGATATAACCCGCAAGGCTCCTTCTGTAGATCTGGTACTGCGACTTCTGTGTGATACACCTGAAGAAGTATTCAAGTCGCGGGGATATTTCCTGGTTGAAGCTCCTCTGATAAAACACAGTTTAGTCAGTTTATATGATGATCCTTCATCCGGTTATTTGTCTTTGCCTGGTAAATCCGTCCGCCTTGATGAACGCATTACAGGCTTTCTTAGCGGACAGGACAGGGTTGACTCCCGCCTGGCAGCCTTCACCTCAATAGTCAGACCCAGCCGGAATCTGACCGGCCTGGCGATTCCCGGAGCCGCGGGAGAACGGCTGGTGCCCCTCATTGAGAACAACAGGAACAATCCTCTGATTTGTTGTCTTTACGGCGACCAGGTCCCTCACAAAAAGGATATTGCGGAAGCAATGAGTTCGAAGCTTAATGCCCCGATGCTATATGTCGGCATTAAATCTTTGATTTCATCATCGCCATATCCGGACACATTAATTCCCCTGGTATTCCGCGAAGGATTACTGCAGAATGCCGTGCTATATCTGGAAGATTTCGATTGTCTTTCCGCTGATACTATCGCCAATACGTCAGCAGAAATATCAGCCGGGGCTTCTTCCCAAACCGGGAAAACAGCTCTGGCTTTTAATCTTTTTATATCGGAGGCTGTCTCTTATTCCAGATGGGTAATTCTGGGTCTTGAGAAGGAATGGCAGCCTGAAAAAATGATCACAGGGAAATCATGTATCAACCTGGAGTTATCCGACAATTCCTATTCCGAACGGCTGCGAATTTGGAAAAAACTGATAGAAGACAACCCTGAATTTGCAGCGGATATCGACGCTGCCGATCTGGCGGGGAAATTCAGATTCAGCAGCAGCCGTATTTCACAAGCTGCAGCGGCTGCCAAAAACCTGGCCAAATGGCGGGAACCGCAAAACGGGCAAGTAAACGGTGAAGACCTTTATGCCGCCTGCCGCAAGCAGTCCGGGGCAACTCTAAGTGTTCTGGCCAGAAAGGTACAGCCGTGTTATGGCTGGGAAGACATAGTGCTACCCGCAGACCAGAAGGAGCAATTGCACGAGATATGTGCTTATGCCGAGCACTATCATACCGTATATGACAGCTGGGGCTTCGGACGGAAATTATCCCTGGGAAAAGGCCTGAAAGCGCTTTTTGCGGGCCCCTCGGGCACCGGAAAGACAATGGCAGCGGATGTTATTGCCGGTGAACTGAAAATAGACCTGTACAAAATCGACCTGTCCACTATCGTCAGTAAATATATCGGAGAGACTGAGAAAAACCTGGACAAAATATTCCGGGAAGGACAGACCTCCAATGCTATTCTCTTCTTTGATGAAGCGGATGCGCTATTCGGCAAAAGGTCGGAGGTCAGGGATGCTCATGACCGCTATGCCAATATCGAGACAGCCTATCTTCTCCAGAAGATGGACGAGTATGAAGGAATGGTAATCCTGGCAACCAACCTGCGCAAGAATATGGACGAAGCCTTTGCCCGCCGCATGCATTTCACCCTGGAATTTCCCCTGCCGGAGGAGAATGACCGTCTGCGCATATGGAGGCAGGTCTTTCCCCCGGAATCGCCGCTGGAAAGGGAGATAGATTTCCCGTTTTTGGCCCGGCAATTCAAGATCAGCGGCGGCAATATCAAAAATATCGCGCTTGGGGCTGCTTTCCTGGCAGCAGCCAACGGCAGGGTAATCAACATGGAACACCTGATCAAAGCTGCCAAACGTGAATACCAGAAAATCGGTAAACTTTGCACCGAAAACGATTTTGGCAGGTATTTTGATCTGGTAAAAACATAGGGCCCAGGACCAAGCCTTAAAAATAAAACCCACAGCGGTCTTTATGCGGGGTTTCAAACCAATAACCGGCCCGGGATATTAAGAAGAACCGGGGAAAAGTGGATCAGGAGAAGGATTCAGGTGATAAATGACCTTGATGACACTATCAAGCAACTGCTAATAAAGAATGGGAAACTGGACCAGGGAGAGGTCGACATCAGGTTCGAAACCCCGGCGCGGGAATGGTCGGCTTCGTTGTCCAGACCCACCATCAATCTCTACCTTTACGATATCAGAGAAAACCACGAACTGCGCGGGACGGAATGGATAATTGAAAGAAACGGGAATAATACCGCCACCAGGCGCAAAAACGCCCGCAGGATCAATCTCTCCTACCTGGTAACCGTCTGGACCAATAACATCGAAGACCAGCATGCTCTTCTCTGGAGGGTCTTATCGACTCTTATCCGCTATCCGGTAATACCTCACGAATCATTGTTCGGTCAACTGAGCAAACAGGAATACCCGATTATTGCCAATACGGCCCAACCGGACGGGCTGTTCGCTAATCCGGCTGATTTCTGGGCTGCCCTGGATAACGAGATCAGACCGTCCTTCAATTACGTGGTGACGCTGCCCATGGACCCGGAACAGGTCTTTACCTCTTCAATTGCCAGAACAAGCTCACTATCAGTCAACAGGCCGGAAACCGAACCCGAGATATTGACGGCTATCTTTGGAAGCGTTCATTTGAAAGGACAGCCGGACAAAGTAATTCCGTCAGCAGTGGTTTTAGCCCAGGAAGCAAATATGACAGCCGTCACCGACGAAAAGGGGCTGTATTCATTCACCCGCATCCCGTCCGGAAAGCAGACCTTCCAGGTGACAATACCCGGGGGAAAACCTCAGTCTTTTACACTTACCGTTCCGGGAAAAAGCTATGATATCGAGGTTTAAGCAAGCATTATGAAACTTGATAATAGTCTGGAAACAAATGGGGGTGAAGATGGCATAATATCTGGAAACCGGATGTACATGCCCGTGAAGGCCGGTACGGGCTGATTATACCAAGGTCCGGCTAAAGTAATAAAAAAGGAGATGACGCTATGTCGCCAGAATATCTTTCTCCCGGTGTTTATATGGAAGAAGTCGACCGCGGCTCGAAACCCATTGAAGGGGCCGGCACAGCCTGCGCGGCTTTTGTGGGTTTCGCTCAGAAAGGTCCGCTCGGTCAACCTGTTTTTATTCCCAACTGGACGGAATTCGTTAATAATTTTGGTGGATTCATCAAAGGCGGTTACCTGGCTCCGGCCGTCTACGGCTATTTTCAAAACGGCGGCGGGCGCTGCTATGTAAGCCGGCTACCGGGCGGCGCAGGAGAAAGTGAGAGTCCCAAAGCCGCAGCGGCCTTACCCAGCCGGGCACAACCTTCAATCGAAAGCCTGACAATTACGGCATTGCAGGCCGGTGAGGAAATATCGGTTGAGGTGGTTGTCCCCGAAGGTGAGTCTGGGGGGGAACAGTTTACGCTGCTTGTCCGCCGTGGCGGAGAAGAGGAAAAATTCGAAAACCTCACTTTGAAAAAGGGAAGGTCAGCCCGCAATGTAGCGGATGTGATCAATAAAGAATCCAAATTCATCCGTGTCGCCGAAAAAGAATCCACCTTAAGCCCGCTGGAAAGAATACCCACAGCGGGTGTTTATCCTCTGACCATGACGGAAGCCCCTACCACCGCACTGGCCAAACTGAGCGCCTCGGAGATTGTAGGGAGCGCAGCCGAACGAAAAGGCCTGATGGGACTTGAGATCGCCGATGATGTAACCATGGTCTGCTGCCCGGACATTATGTCATTATATCAAGCCGGCATGATCAACATGGATGATGTCAAATCAGTACAGTCATCCATGATAGCCCATTGTGAGAACATGAAAGACCGTTTTGCGATTCTGGACTGTCCTCCCGGTCTGAACCCTCAGGGGATGAAAGAATGGCGGATGACTACTGCGGGGTATGACACCAAATACGGCGCTGTGTATTATCCCTGGATCAAAATCGCCGACCCGCTGGGAGGACCCAGCATCATGATCCCGCCCAGCGGATACATGGCAGGAATATATGCTCGCAGCGACAACGAGCGAGGCGTCCATAAAGCCCCGGCCAATGAAGTCGTAAGAGGCGCTATCGGGCTTGAAATGCAGATAACCAAGGGTGAACAGGACATACTGAACCCGATCGGCATAAACTGCATCCGCACATTCCCCGGCAGGGGCATCCGGGTTTGGGGAGCCAGAACGCTTTCCAGCGACGCTTCCTGGCGTTACATCAATGTGCGCCGTCTCTTCAACTTCATTGAAAAGTCCATCCAGACCGGTACGCAGTGGATTGTTTTTGAACCCAACGATGCCGATCTGTGGGCTCGCATCAGGCGGGACATTACATCCTTCCTGACCAATGTCTGGAGAACGGGAGCGTTGTTCGGCGCAACTCCATCACAAGCATTTTATGTAAAATGCGATGAAGAGACCAATCCGCCGTCCATAAGGGATGCGGGACAGGTGGTAA
>CAYLVC010000117.1:0-8228 GCA_964387005.1 uncultured Dehalococcoidales bacterium
AGGCAGCGTAAACCTGTATTCCGGCTTCGATGGCTCCTCTGGCGATGGCTTCATTACCCAGCATAAAGAGGCTTTTACCGGGGGCATCGGAACTAAGGGAAAGTTTTTCTGCTGATTCCATTAAATACCTCCAAAGATGTGTTCACGCAATGGCAGCAAAATCCTAGCCTATTATACACACTGACAGGAATATTTTAAAGGCAGCCAGGGTAATCTTCTGATTTTTACCTGAAGCCTGTATAATGGTAGCATATTGCCAGTATGCCAACCGTTAACAGAAGCCGCTGAGCAAGCATATCAGGTTAAGCACTAAAATACGGAATAGAAAGTGTTCTGAAAGAACACTACTTTGAAGGAACAGGCATTGGTAATAAACATTGATCCCATAATATTCACGATCGGCAGCCTGTCTGTGAAATGGTATGGTCTGGCGTATGTCGTTGGCATAATAGCCGGTCTGCTTGTAGCCTGGCCGTACGCCAGATCAATAGGAATTGAAAGCGCCAAACTTGAAAAAATAGTGATGTATACCGTCCCGGCCGGTTTTGTCGGGGCAAGGCTTTATTTTGTATTTCAACAGCCGCTGGAGCAATATATTGAACAGCCCTGGCGGATCATAGCGGTCTGGGAAGGCGGGATGGCCTTTTACGGGGCGATATTTGCCGTTGTACTTACCATCCTGATCCTTACCTGGCGCATGAAGGTGCCGGTATGGAAATTTCTGGATACGGCCGTAATTTTCGCATCGGTTGGACAGTTCTTCGGGCGCATCGGAAACATAATCAATGGCGATGTCCTGGGTTATCCTACGGATTTGCCATGGGGGTTTATCTACGCTCATCCCAACTCATTTGCCGCCAGGCATGATATCGCTTATCATCCTGCGGCAGTTTATGAAGCGTTTATCAACGTACTGTTATTTTCGTTGTTATGGTCGCTTCGACGCAAGGTAAAACCGGGAATATTGTTTTTTGTGTACATATTCAGCTATTCACTCAGCCAGTTGATCGTCTTTTTCTGGCGGGACAATGAAGTAAGTCTGATGGGTTTGAAACAGGCCCAGCTGACCGCTCTGGCGGTAATTATAGCCGCAGCCATTTTATTTGTCTTTTACCTCAAGCGTCAGCGGAAAGCCATTGAGTAGATCCTATTTTCTTCCGGGCTTAATCCCCAGTTCCTGGGTAGTCTGCAAATAACGCAGAACATCCGCCCTGCTCAGCAGTCCCACCAGGCGTTCGCCGCTCATAACAGGTATCTGGTTAAGCCCGTTCTGGGCCAGTTTTTTCAGTGCTTCGTTTAGATCGTCGTTCTCATTTACCGTACTGACGTCCGGCAAACGGGTCATGATTTCCTGTACGGGTGTATTGGCCCACTGCTCCTGTGGCAAGCGTTTGACATCCACCAGGGTAACTATTCCCAGGAGACCTTTTTCGCTGCATACCGGCAAAGCGCGGCGGCCTCTCTGTATAAAACTCTCATGCACAATGCTGGCAACCGGGACAACAGGGCTGATACATTCAGGGTTGCGGTCCATGACGTCCTTCACAAGGACTCCGGACAGTTTTTGCTGGAAGCTCTGTTCCCGCATGGCATTATCGGCCGCACTTGACAGGAACCAGCCGATGAAGACCAGCCAGATGCCGTTGACAAAACCGGAAGGCAGTATCCAGATTTTATAATTGAAGACACTGGCGATTCCTATCAGGATCATAGCCCAGCCTACTATTCGCCCGACATTTCCGGCGATAATGGTAGCTTTATACAGGCTGCCAGTTGCTCCCCAGAGAATTGAACGCAAAACCCTGCCCCCGTCCAGCGGAAACCCGGGAATAATATTAAAAATCGCCAGTATAATATTGGTGTAAGCCAGGAGGAAGAATACGGCAAACAAGGGAGTATTGGCCATTCCGTTGTTGTTAACAAGCACCGCCAGTCCGGCAAAAATACCGCCCAGTATCAAACTGGACAATGGGCCTGCTCCGGACATGATAAACTCAACCCAGGCTCTTTCCGGCTCATTTTCAATATTGCTGACGCCGCCGAAAATGAAGAGGATGATGCTGTTTACCTTCATTCCCCGGCTTATGGCCACCAGCGAATGACACATTTCATGTACCAGTACAGATATAAAAAGAAATAGTGATACTATTACTCCGCATATCCAGTAAGTAGTCCTTTCCCAGCCTGGGAACATATTGGGCAGAGTGCCCTGGGCAAATATCCAGGTAAAGAGTAAAAAAGCAAAGATCCAGGTATAATGCACTCCTATTTCAATCCCTGCAATTCGTCCCAGTTTTATTGAGCCGCGCATGATTTCCCCCTGACAGATAGACAGATTTTCATTTTTGGCTGAATCACAAGCCCTCTGATTAACTAATATATCCGCTATCATCTTTGAATACAATAGTTGACTGGCGGAAACAGCAATTCCTTCTCCCGCCTTTTCCACAGGAAGAGACAGGTCTGGCTGATTGACATGGTGAGAGCAATTAAGACACTCCGGGCATTTATTCGGGATTTAGAAATCGGAGAACAGGCTTAAATAGTGTCCATATGTAAGGATAATTTACCCCTTTTTCTCTCCGAAGTATTGCAGCGCCAGCTTGATTTTTTCTTCAAGACTGATCTGAGAAGAAGCCGGAAGACTGCTTACAGCCCGAGTGGCTTCGGATACGGAATATCCGAGCGAGGTCAGGGCTTCGATGACATCGCTGTTGCCACGCATGGCTTCCATATCCTGGGTCAGTATCCAGGTGCTGGTGACTTTATCTTTCAGTTCCAGAACAAGTCTCTCAGCGGTCTTTTTGCCTACGCCCGGGATGGCTGTGAGCAAACTGGCATCACCGCTGACGATGGCCATTGAAAGCTGTTCAGCCTCCATGGCAGAGAGCATAGCCAGCCCCAGTTTCGGACCTATTCCTTTGACTGTAACCAGGGTTTCAAAAAGCATCAGGTCCCTGGCTGTATCGAAGCCGAAGAGGGTCAGTGCATCTTCCCGGACGTGCAGGTGAGTGAAAAGCCGGGCATCCTGCCCTATCTCGCCCAATTTGCTTAAGGTGGAGGTTGGAACAAAGACCTGGAAGCTGATGCCGCCTGTCCCGATTACGACATAATTGCTTCCCAGGATCTCAATTTTACCTTTGATGCCTGAAATCATGTTTTACCCCTGATGGTTCAATAAATCGTCCAAATGCCTGACCTGCAAGTGGCAGAGAGCGACTGCCAGCGCATCGGCTGCGTCGTCCGGTTCGGGGATACAGGCCAGTTTTAGCTGAAGCATGACCATCTGCTGTATTTGCTCCTTGCTGCTTGCCCCGTAATTGGCTACTCTTTGCTTAATTTCAGCAGGTGTGTATTCAAAACAGGGCAGATGAGAAGTTGCCGCGGCCAGAAAGACAACTGCCTGGGCTCTTCCTATGACGAATGCCGTCCGGGCGTTTTTAGCTACAAAGGGTTGTTCTACCGCCACTGCTCCAGGTGAATACTCATTAATGATATTGAGCAGCTCAACATAGAGAAAACTCAAACGCTCCCCGATAGAGGAGCGTGAAGCGGTTTTTAGAGCGCCGTACTTAATCATCGATGTATCGTTATTCAGGCTTTCAACAATCCCGTAACCCAGGGTGATTGTGCCGGGATCAACACCCAGGACTCTCATAAGCTAGTCATAATCTCCCGAATGGAATTTTTCGATCACCGCATCGGTAAAGTCCACGTTGCTATAGACCTTTTGCACATCATCCAGATCCTCCAGTTTTTCCAGCAGTTTCAGGGTCTGAATGGCAGCCTTTTCTTCAACCTCGACAAGAGTTTTAGGCAACATGGAAAGCTCGGAGTTGGTCAACTTGAATTTATTATGCTCGAGGCTTTTCTTGACCTTTTCCAGTTCGGTCGGTTTGGTGTATATTTCGACGGTGGAATCTTCTACCTTCACATCCTCTGCCCCGGCATCGATAGCCTGCAAGGTTAAATCATCGATGTCAGTGCCCTCAGCATCAACGGAAATAATACCCAGCGAATCAAAAAGCCAGGCAACCGATCCGGCTGAACCCATAGTGCCCCCCTGACGGGTAAAGACATTTCTGACTTCCTGGACGGTCCGGTTGCGGTTATCAGAAAGGGTCTGCGCTAAAATAGCTGTTCCGCTGGGTCCGTAGCCTTCCAGCATAAGCTCTTGCAACACTGTTCCTTCTGCTCCTCCGCTGCCCCGCTCGATAGCTCGTTCGATGTTATCCTTGGGCATACTGGAATCACGGGCTTTTTGTACCGCTAACCGTAATTTAAAGTTGGTTTCAAGATCTCCGCCGCCTTCCCGAGCTGCCATGATAATTTCCCTGGTCAATTTGGTGTAGATTTGACCTCTTTTAGCGTCTTCAACACCCTTTTGCCTTTTAATCTTGGACCACTTGTTGTGACCAGACATCTGAGCTCTCCTTAGCTAAAATTTAGCACCGCTATTTTTATCATATCACCCCAAAAAATAATAGGGACAATTGTATTGTATGTCAAAATAAACCCTGTTGACTGATAAATATGGAACATTATCTCTGTGAAAAATTGATACCGAAAAAGAAAAAACTACACAGGAAGAAGCGATGGGGGCTTAAGAAAAGCGGTCAACCAGGGGTTTTCCATGCAAGGTTGACCTGTTCTGTCAGACAGGTTGAGGTTTTGTAACATTTTGACTGTTGAAATAAACATATTTTTTATCCAGACAACTATCAATAATAATATTAATCTTCTCTACAGCCAAATACAAGAGCTACGGCATTATATTTTGAATGGGACAAGCTGATTTCAAATCCGCTCAAGCCCAGGTTATTGGCTGTGAGTAGAGCCTGGCCGTGGAGGTGTACCAGCGGCTCTCCGTTGGACCCGGAAAGGATTTCAATTTCTTTCCAGGTGGCTGCATTTAGAGGGGCGACAAGCGCTTTCATTACGGCTTCCTTGGCTGCAAAACGGACTGCCAGGGATTCAGCTTTCCCCTGACAGATTTTTAGTTCATCTTCCGTATAAATCCTGTTGAGAAATCGTTTATCCCAGCGGGAAACCGCCTTTCTTATGCGGGATATTTCTATTATGTCTATACCTATGTGTGATTGTTTCATTTGCATTTAGAACCATTAATTTGTAGAATAGTGCTAGAATTTTAGCCTATTCAGGCAGCATTTACAAGAATCCCGCTATTGCTATCAAAGGCCGATTAGGCTAGAATGGGTACCATGTGTTTCGACATGGCTGGTTTCATCCATTTACCCGGTTAACAGTTTCTTAATAATTTAATTGTAAGATGGTAAAAATATTATTAGTCATAATGGAGGCATTATACTATGGCGAAATCCCGTTCCACTTATATTTTATTCAGTCTGGTCTTGGTCTTCACATTGTTAAGTGCCTTTTCCGTATTTCTGGTACCTGTTATGGCCGAGGATGAAACAACTGCCGCTGAAGCCACACCAACTCCCACAAAACCGCCAGTTACGCTTACCTTGAAAAGCAACATACCAGCCTATTCCGATGTTTCCGGTTCTACCTTCAATTTTGATGTTGTGATGGAGTATACCGGCGAAGACCGCATTACTGTCAACCTGACCAATACCGAGCCGCAGGGCTGGAATACATATATGCAATATCTGGGCAAACAGGTTACTTCAATTGACATCGGTCCTGCCCAGTACGGGTCTGCAACCGCCAGTTTTTCTCTTTACCTTGCACCTGATTCAGGGACTAGCCCTGAACCCGGGGAGTACGTGGTGAATTTGAAAGCCACATCCGGTCCTTTCAGCCCAACCCTGGACCTGAAGGCGAATGTCAAAGCCAAGTATTATTTCTCTATGACCGCCAATACAGGCAGGTTAAGCACATCAGCGGAAGCAGGAAAAGAAAACCACTATACTCTTGATTTGAGCAACCTGAGTTCAGTGCCGCTTGAGAATATCAGTCTAAATGCCACCAAACCGGAGAACTGGATAGTTACCTTCACCCCTGAGAAAATTGAGTCACTGGGTGTCGGACAGACGGTGCAGGTGGAAGCAATCATAATTCCTCCTTCCGGCAAAACCATCGCCGGCGATTACATGGTTACCATGCGCGCCAATAATGAAAAGGTAAATTCCAGCATGGATGTAAGGGTTACTGCCCTGACGCCCAGTATCTGGGGCTGGGTAGGAATTATTATAGTTGTGGTAGTCATCGCAGGAATTGTCGTACTTTTCATGAAATTGGGCAGGCGGTAGAGTAAACTATGACACCGATAATAGAAGCTAAACAGCTATGCAAGGTATATGAACGCACCACGGTAGTGGATAATTTCACACTAAATGTTGAGGAAGGCCAGATATTTGGTTTCCTGGGACCCAACGGTGCAGGAAAAACCACCACTATCCTGATGCTTATGGGGTTGACTCAACCTACCAAAGGCGAAGCTCATATCGGTGGATTCAACTCTACCCGTGAGCCTCTGAAGGTGAAAAGAATCACCGGCTACATTCCTGAAAAAGTTGGCTTTTATGAAGATCTATCAGCCAGTTACAATCTTCTTTACACTGCCAGGCTAAACGGTCTATCAGACAAAAATGCGCGTGAAGCTATTGTGATGGCACTGGAAAAGGTTGGGTTGAAAGATCATGCCCAATCCAATGTTTCAACCTTCTCCAAGGGAATGAAGCAAAGACTGGCTATTGCGGATATTCTGATTAAGGGTCCCAAAGTAGCTTTTCTGGATGAACCAACTACCGGAATCGATCCTGCCGGTATTGCCCAGATGCTTGATTTGATAAGCCAGATAGCCAGAGACCACAACATGACTATTGTTATGTCATCCCATCAACTGAATCAAGTTGAACGGATTTGTTCTCATGTCGGCATCATGTCGAGGGGCAAACTGGTGGTTGAAGGGTCTTTGGACCAGTTGAGCAAAAAGGCCGGAGGCAACCAATCGGTCATTGATCTTCAGCTGGCAGAGGTTAATACGGAAATAGTAGAAGGCATCAGAAGCATCAAGGGTGTGCTGAATGTGGAACGAAAAGAGGATACGCTGATAGTAACCTGCCTGGAAGACCTGAGAAGGCAGATTTCAAAAGTCGTTCAGGACAAAAACGGTCTTATCGTTCAAATGAAGCTGCAGAGCTTCGCACTGGAAGATATTTACCTTAAATACTTTAAAGAGGCGTAAAATGGTTGGTTTTAAGACCATATTAATAAAAGAGCTTGAAGACCACTTTAATAGCTGGCGCTTCATTACCGTATTCCTGCTCATCTTTATTCCCTGCATTTATTTTACCTGGCGCATAGTAGGGAATATACAGCAGACGGTGACAAGCGCCCAGGCTTATACATTTCTTTCAATATTTACCAACTCACTCTCCTCCTCTCCTATTGCACTGCTGCCAAACTCATTTTTCGAGTTAATCGTATTTCTTTTGCCGGTAGTGGGTATTGCCCTGGGACTGGATGCAATTAACAGTGAGAGGAACAACGGTACGCTGAGCCGTCTCGTCGCCCAGCCAGTTTACCGCGATAATATTATTAACGCCAAATTCTTCGCCGGCGTGCTTACTATTTCGATTGTAGTTGTCTCTGTCATACTGCTGGCCTGCGGTCTGGGAATAAGGCTGCTGGGAATTGTGCCCAGCGCTGAAGAG
The DNA here is from genome assembly GCA_964387005.1 of uncultured Dehalococcoidales bacterium. Lineage (GTDB taxonomy): Bacteria > Chloroflexota > Dehalococcoidia > Dehalococcoidales > UBA3254 > CAYLVC01. The sequence continues at coordinate 7,644 of CAYLVC010000117.1, forward strand.
GCCTGGCGCATATTTTTCTTCATGATTATCTCCATATTCTACGGCAGTTTCTGGCTAGGACTCTCTATCCTGTTTTCAATCCTGTTTAGAAAAGTCTCATCCTCCGCCCTGGTGGCCATTGCGGTATGGTTGTTTTTTGCCATATTCTTCCCCTTGATACAACAGCTGATCGTCAATAATATGGACGTATCTACACCGGAAGCGGCTATTCAAAGCATGCATACCCTGATTAATATTTCCCGGATATCACCCGCACAGCTATTCAGTGAGTCATCGGCCATGATCCTTGTACCGGAAGCCAGGACGATGTCACAGTATATTCTTCTGATGACTGATGACGCCAGATACTATTTCATTGACAATCCGCTTTCGCTGGGACAGAGCCTGTTGACTGTCTGGCCGCAGTTGATCATCACCATCCTTTTGACAGTGATATGTTTTGCGATATCTTATGTCAAATTTATGTATGAGGAAATACGGGCTACCTGATCGGTATCCTGTTTTTGGACTGAGGCTGGCTGATATATGATCAAGTCAGGGGCGGGTATTATGGCAATCCGCCCCTGTAATTTTTGTGTTGGAAAT
>CAYLVC010000118.1:0-6449 GCA_964387005.1 uncultured Dehalococcoidales bacterium
ACTTACCTCCTGCTTATTTGTTATGTGCCGGTGGACTATTGACTATTGCCTGTATATTATAAATATTGTCACATACGACGTCAAACTTGAAATCAGCTTCAAAAGCACCAATTTCGGAGCATTAACAAGGCTCGCCCCCTGCAAGATCGAAAACACTTGACGCTGTCTTTTTTTAATACTATATTTAAGGCATGTCTGAATCGGTAATCAACGAAAAAGCGAGACGGACCTAAATCGCAATAAGGAGGTACCGCGTGCCAGTCATTACTATTCGAGGTAAGTTGGGAAGTGGAGCTCCGGAAATTGGAAAACTGGTAGCTGAAAGCCTGCATGTCGACTACATCGACAGGGAACTCATTGCGCAGGTGGCAGCCAGATTAAACCTGGAGGAACAGGAAGTAGTGGCCAAGGAAATGCCTCCCACCAGTCTTCAGGACCGCGTCGCTGAGGCATTGGCCCATGGCTATACCATCGGCAATGGCATCCAGGGGGCCTATTTACCCATCTGGCAAATACCCCTGGATAATAACCGCTATCTGGAAGCCCTGACCGGACTGGTTACCGAGTTAGCCCAGGGCCATTCTGCCGTAATATATGGCAGGGGAAGCCAGTTTATTCTGAAGGACCATCCCGGTGCACTGCATGTCTCTATCGTAGCCCCATTGAAAGTGCGTCTTCAGCGAGTGGTGGCGGAACGTAATAGCAGCGAGGAAGCCGCCAGCAAGGAAATAGCCAGGTTCGACAGCAGCGCCCGTGAGTTCATGAAAAGGTTTTTCGGTGTGGAAATGGAAGACCCGACCTATTATGACCTGATTATCAATACCGAAAAGTACAGCTTCCAGGACGCTGCCGCTATTATTATAGACGCCTTGAAATTCAAAACCATCTGAGTCAATACACGCACCAGGGTGTCCCCCTGGTGCGTAATTATCAGAGCTTTTTGTTAGGTATTTGTGAGAACCGGGGGGCGTTTGTTAGGCTTTTGTGAATGAGTGTTTGGTATTATGAAGATACTTCAGTCAAGGGTTCGCCCCCCATGACAGTAGCTAAGGAACATATGATCAGGCCGGCAGAAGACAGACTGCCGGCCTGATCTGTTTTAGCAGATACCTCGGAAATATATCGTGGTGATTTTTCGCTATTGCTTGACTTATACGCACATCCTCTTGACATAGGGTGTATAATAGTATACAAAGTGTCTGGTAGACTGGTCAGTCACACCGTTACTTGCCCAGGGAAGATACAATGTTGGAACATAATCAAACCAGGGGTCCAGGAACTGATAGACTGCACCGGAATTTGTGGACACACTATTAAAAGGAGGTGCAGTCAGATGGCTTTCGAAGACAAAACGCTTCGCTGTCGTGATTGCGGACAAGAATTCATTTTTACCGTAGGAGAGCAGGAGTTCTATTCCTCACATGGGCTTCAGAATGACCCCAGCCGCTGCCCCCAGTGCCGCACGGACCGCCGCCGCAACAGGAGCGGAGACGGAGGACGCCCCAGACAGATGCACACCGTCACCTGTGCTGAATGCGGTGCGGAGACCCAGGTACCGTTTGAACCTACCGAAGGCCGCCCCGTCTATTGCCGGGACTGCTACGTCAAACAGAAAAAAGCAGTTTAGACATACCAGGGGCGATTCGCTATAATTGAGAAGTGAATGTCGGCATATGTAAAGTTAAAATGCGGCTGCCGGACAATCTTTCTCTTAAAGGGAAAAGACAGGTAGTCAAATCGATTACTGCCCGATTGAAAAACAAATTCAATGTCTCAGTGGCCGAAGTTGAAGACAATGATCTCTGGCAGTTAGCCACCATCGGAATTTGTTTTGTCAGTAACGACAAGCGCTTTACCAATGAGGTCCTGTCTAAAGCGGTGGAGCTTGTGGTAAATAGTCAGGGCGACTTCGAGATGCTCGACTATGAAATCGAGATCCTGACGGTTTGATGGAGGCGAGGTAGTGGATACCGCTGGCTTCATCCACCATCTTACCGCTCAGCCCGGTTACAGCGATCAGATAAGCCACATAGAGTCTATCGCCGCCCGAAAAGCCAGCTACGGCGAGCTTGAGCGTCCGCTGATAAAAAGCCTGGAGGACTGTCTTGAGGCCAATGGATTGTGGCCTCTTTACTCCCATCAGGCCGAGGCGGTGAATTGCGCCCGCCGGGGCTGCAACGTGATGGTTGCGACTTCCAGCGCCAGCGGCAAGAGCATGTGCTACAATATTTCGGTAGCAGAAGCCCTGCTGACCGAAAAAAGCAGCCGTGCTCTCTATCTTTTTCCCACAAAAGCGCTGGCCCAGGACCAGTTGCGCTCTTTACGCTCTCAGTTTTGCCCGGAATTATTCCCTCCGGAGCACTTTGATACCTTTGACGGCGACACCCCCCACGCCGAACGTTATGAGATCAAGCAGTCGGCCAGAATACTGATCACCAACCCGGACATGCTGCATATCGGAATCCTGCCCAACCACCAGTCCTGGTCGCGTTTGCTGAGGCGGCTGAGATACGTGGTGGTGGACGAAGCCCATCTTTACCGGGGGGTCTTCGGTTCGCACGTGGCCTGCGTGCTGCGCAGACTGCGCCGGTTATGTGAAATATACGGGTCGAAACCCCAGTTCATCTTCTGTTCGGCAACAATCGCCAACCCGGAGGAACACGCCGGGAAACTGGCAGGACTGCCTTTCCAGGTCGTGGATAATGACGGTGCTCCTCACGGCGGCAGAGACTTCGTTTTCTGGAACCCTCCCCTGCTGGACGACAAAAAAGAGTCCCGCCGGAGCGCTAACAGCGAGGCAACCTACCTTTTTACCGAACTGGTGCAAAAGGAAATCCGCACACTGACCTTCACCCGTACCCGCCGTCTGACGGAGCTGATATATAACTATTCCCGGCAGAAGCTGTCTCAGATCGATCGCCGCCTGGCTGCAAAAATCAAACCCTACCGCGCCGGCTATCTGGCCGAAGACCGGAGGAAGACCGAAAAAGAGCTTTTCACGGGCAAACTGATTGGAGTGGTGGCAACCACCGCCCTGGAAGTAGGAATAGATATCGGAGACCTGGAAGCAACGGTATTGACCGGGTATCCCGGCAGCATATCCGGGACATGGCAGCAGGCCGGCAGGAGCGGGAGAGGCAAGCAGAAAGCCCTCAGCTTCCTGATCGGCATGGACAACCCGCTCGACCAGTATTTTATGCGCCATCCGGAGGACTTTTTCCGGAAAAGCTATGAAAACGCCCTGATCAATCCCGGCAACCCCTACATCCTGCAGTCGCACCTGGCCTGCGCCGCCTGGGAATTGCCGCTGGGAGACCATGACAGGGTCTTTTTTGGAGACGATTACAAACAAGAGTGTCTGGAGATGGAAAAACTGGGGCTGCTGCGCCTGCGCAACGGCAAATGGTATTTCGCGCCCGGTCTCTCATATCCCGCTCAAAGCGTCAATATTCGTTCCACTTCCGGGCGCAACTATGCCATCATCAACACTGAGGACAATAAACCGATTGAGACTATTGAGTCCGCCATGGCATTTTACCAGGTACATCCGGGAGCAATTTACCTTCACCAGGGCGATACCTACCTGGTCACCGGACTGGACCTGGAAAGCCGTACCGCCCTGGTCGAACCGGCGGAGGTCAACTACTATACCCGTACAACCGAACTATCGGACCTGCGTATTGTCAAAGAAACCCGGCGGCAGCAATGGGGCCCGGTTACGGTCTGTCTGGGTGAAGTTGAGGTCAATTCCAGCGTCATCGGCTACCGTAAAAAAGCCCAGCTCACCGAAGAAATCCTGGGTGAGGAGGCGCTTGACCTTCCGCCCCAGATCTTTAACACCGTCTCACTCTGGTTCGATCTTCCGCCCCTGGCGGTGCAGCGTATATCAAAATCCGGTCTGGACTTCGCCGGAGGCATCCATGCGGTGGAGCATGCGGCAATATCCATCCTGCCGCTTTTTGCCCTGTGCGACCGCAACGATATCGGCGGGGTTTCCACGCCCTTTCATCCGGACACGGGAAAGGCCCAGATTTTCATCTATGACGCTCATCCCGGCGGGATAGGCATTGCCGAGAAGGGCTACGAGATCGTGACGGAACTGTGGAAAACCACCTATAGGGCTATTGCCGAATGCCCCTGCCAGGAAGGATGTCCGGGCTGCATACAGTCCCCCAAGTGCGGCAACAACAATCAGCCGCTGGATAAAAAAGCCGCTGTGATACTTATGGAAGAACTGCTGGCAGCACTGAAAGACAGACTGAAATAAATATCGGGCGTTTTGGTAAAAAACGGCTGTTGGTTTATGATTAAAGAATAAGGGTGCATTAAATGAATCAACCCGGCTTGCTGAAGGCCGGGCTGACTCAAGGAGATCCAAATGAAAAGGTTGCTATCTATGTTCCCGCATACTTTTAATCATACAGAACAATTTTTAAGGAATTGTTAATATTGCCGGTTGTTTGCTGATTGAAAAAGTAAGTTAAAAAGTAAAAAGGAGCTTCAAATTGTTCAAGAACCTGTTTAAAAAGGCTTTACAGCCTACTAAAGATAGCTGGTTTTCCAAAGCCATGCACCTTTTCGACCGCCCTACCTTCGATGATTCGCTCTGGGACGAACTGGAGGAAGTACTGATTTCAGCGGATGTCGGGATGGAGACCACCGAAAAACTGATTGCCGGCACCAGGCAGCGGGTCAAGGAGGAAAAACTAAAGGATGGCGGACAGGTAAAAGACGCCCTGAAAAAAGAAATGGTCAAAATACTCACCCTGCCTGTAAACAGGGTGGAGGCGTCATCCCCCCCGCGGGTAACCCTGGTAATAGGGGTCAACGGTTCCGGCAAGACCACCTCTATTGCCAAACTGGCCCAGCAGGCTAAAAACAACGGACAATCGGTCATGCTGGCAGCCGCGGATACTTTCCGAGCCGCCGCAATCGATCAGCTGAATACCTGGGCGGAGCGCATAGGGGTAGATATTGTAGCCCACCAGCCGGGGGCTGACCCCGGGGCAGTGGTTTACGATGCCATGGCAGCCGCCAAAAGCCGTGGTACAGAGGTCCTCATCATTGATACGGCAGGCAGGCTGCATACCAAGTTCAACCTTATGGAAGAGCTTAAAAAAATTAAAAAAGTTACAGCCAGAACAGACCCCTCAGCCCCTCACGAAATTCTGCTGGTACTGGATGCCACGACCGGCCAGAACGGTCTGGCACAGGCGAAAAATTTTACCGAAGCAACAGGGATTACGGGTATCTTCCTGGCCAAACTGGACGGCACCGCCAGGGGCGGCATCGCCCTGGCAATTTGCGACCAGCTGAAAATACCTGTTAAATATATTGGTGTGGGTGAACACAGCGAGGATATGGCGTCGTTCGATCCCCAGTCTTTCGTGGATGCCCTCAGCGGGTAAAAACAGGTCTAGTTATTTTAAGGTGGTTTTAATTTGAATAATGTTTTTTACATCGGCATAGACCCGATAATTGTAAAAATAGGTCCGATCAGCCTGGGCTGGTACGGCCTGATGGCTACCCTGGGGGTCATTTCCGTGGTAGCCTGGGTGGTCTGGCAAAACCGCACAAAAAAAATACTCAACCAGGATAATATCTACACCGTGGCGGTGATCGGCATTATTTCCGGCCTGGTCTTTTCCAAAGTGCTGCATCTTATCGACCAGTTCGATTTTTACCTGCACAATCCCGGCCGGATCATGAGTGGAGAAGGACTGACCATCTGGGGAGCGGTGATAGGGGCGACTATCGGCACCTGGGCCTATAGCAGGATTAGCGGGAAGTTCCGTTTTCCCGCCTTTGGCGACATGATCGCACCGGGCATTATACTGGCGCAGGCCATCGGCAGGATAGGCTGCACCTTCAATGGATGCTGCTACGGCAATGAATCACACTCCTGTCTGGCCGTAATCTACACCCACCCTCATTCCTACGCGCCGCTGGGAATTCCGGTGTTGCCCACCCAGATTTTCGAGATTTTTTACGACCTGGTGGTTTTCGGTATACTGTATGCACTTAAAGACAGATTAAAACCGGACGGGGCTGTCTTCGCCATCTATTACGCACTTTATGCAGCCTGGCGTCTGGGCATCGATTTTATCCGGGAAGGCACGCCCTTCCTTTTCGGCCTGCACCAGGCCCAGTTCATCGGCATAGTTATTCTGGCTATCACGCTTCCTGTTATCATCATGAAAGTCAGGCTGAAGAAAAAAGATGAACTCGCGGCAGATGCTGCCGGTCCGTCCGGAGGCGAGGCACAGGCAGGCTAGAACATCTGAACCTGTTTAACTTGGTAAGGTACCAGGCCAGAGAGAACTCCAACGGGGCGCTTCCGAAAAGGGAAATGGCCAGAATTGGAAGTTTTTAAGACAATGATGGTGAAAAAACCAGTTAGCTGCCTGTTAACTTCGGAAAATAACGGAGTCTGGTAACTAACCGGATGA
>CAYLVC010000118.1:6459-6810 GCA_964387005.1 uncultured Dehalococcoidales bacterium
TCTAGTATCGTGGTTATCGGCATAGAATCTTGGATTGAGCGGTTGGTTAAATTCTTAAACAATATGCACAGGCAATCATTAGCATCGTTTTTTAAACCGATTAATTCAAAAGAGGGGTATGATGTGATGTTCCATAATAATGTTTTACAGCAATATCGGCCCAGCAATTATTAGTGGCTGGTGTTACTCCACTAGGTAAGGATTCAGGTTCTCTACGAAGGCTATCAATACGGAAAAACATTATTGACAGCCTTCGCAATACTCGGCAATAAATCCTCAAACTGCTGAATTTCAATGAGCAGAGTTACTAAACACCACTTATGTATTTTTTAGCCAGGTTTTCTAATTCAT
>CAYLVC010000118.1:6820-8112 GCA_964387005.1 uncultured Dehalococcoidales bacterium
TATATTTCTTCCATAATGCTCGCATAGGGGTATTCTCATCAGGAGGGGTAGCCTCCGTCCAGTACTGAATTTCCATAATTTTAAACTCGTTATTTTCTTCTACAAAAGAATAATGAGCGCTAGCCTGTTTTTCAGACCAGGTTGTGCCTGATTTTTGGTCTGAAAATTGTATCTGGAACTGTACAACTACCACTTTTCTTTTTAGATCGATCACATATTCACGGGGTGTCAGGTGCTCATGCAGACCGGGATGTATCATTGTGACGAGTAAGGTATCACGATCAGAAGGCCGAGGTACGCGCCCTGCTGGCATGTTATAAGGCCAGAACTCAAGTTCTGCCGAAAAAAACTTGCGCATATTACGTACTGTGTCAATGGGTCCTGTATTCTCATTAAAAGTTTGAAAATAATTGTCCAGTCATTTAGAAATACCATCATAGGTAAATTCCATGATTAATCTCCTTTTTATGTTTATTTTTGTAAATTTCGTCACTGTTCAGTATCGATCTCATAGCAAAAGAGAGATAAAAATGGAAAGGGGATAAACTTTCAAAAAGCCTATCACGGAACATAAATTGAAAAGAGAATCCGATAATCTGAAATTGGACAGTCCGATAAAAACTCAAGAAAAGATTGCCACTTTGAAGAAAGTAGAGGGACACAATTAAGCAGAACTCGACCCATCAGACGGAATCCAGAAACGTAACTTTTGTGTGTCATCTTGTATTCAAAAGGCATTAATCATAGAATAAAGACAATTTAAAGTTGGACAGGTGATTCAAGTAACTAACAGAAATTGTTTGTATGTTATATATTCGTGAAATAAAGCTTTTATCTTAGGTTAACAAAATTCTACAAGGTTTTACTCACCGAACCGTGATGCTATCACCGTAAATTAGATGTACGTAAAATTAACCGATCAATATACGAACGGAGAAATTCATATGACAAAAACTAATAATGGGAAAATATTGTTGGTTGATGATAATCCGAGGGTCCGTTCCTTTGTACGTCCAGCTCTGGAGGATGCCGGATTTAATTGCGTTGAGGCGGAGGATGGTATTACTGCACTAGAAAAAGTTGATAGTGAATGTCCTGATCTAATTGTACTAGATATCATGCTTGGAGATGACAGTCTGAACGGCCTTGATGTCTGTAAAAGGATACGCAAAAAAGGTATTCAAATTCCCGTAATTTTTTTAACAATAAAGGATCGCACAGAAGACCCTCGGTATATGGAGAGGGCTTTTCAGCTTGGAGGGGATGATTACATCACCAAAAGAGAGGAACTA
>CAYLVC010000119.1:0-8093 GCA_964387005.1 uncultured Dehalococcoidales bacterium
CCAAGACCGGTTCTGTTACTTCCCAGCTCCCTTACAAAATGAATACCGATGATATTCACGTCGGCCCGAGCGATTATGTGCCTTTCCTTCATGACCGCAAGTTCTGCCATATCAGAATGGAAGGTCGTACCTTCGGCGATGTTCCCCTGCTGGTGGAATGTAAACTGGAAGTCTGGGACAGCCCGAACTCGGCCGGAGTGGTGATTGATGCACTCAGGTGCTGCAAACTGGGACTGGATAATGGTTTGAAGGGTTCGCTGACGGCTCCTTCTTCGTATTTTATGAAATCACCCATGATACAGTATTCGGATGAGGAAGCCCACCGTTTGACGGAGGAGTTCATCGCTGCCAATTCCCTGAATGCCAAAAAGAAAGATAAAGCAGAAAAACCCCATTCTGCTGATAAATAGCGGCAGAAAATCTGGTGGGAAGGAATTAGGGCAACGCCAATGAAGATAGCACTGGTTTCACCCTATGATTTCTCTTATCCGGGCGGGGTTGTACGGCATATCATCAGCCTTGAAAACCATCTGACCCGGATGGGGCATTCGGTTAAAATAATCGCACCGGCCTCAAGGCCGGTGGACGATTATGGTGACAGGTTTATCCCGATAGGCAAACCCCGGCCTGTTCCCACCAGCGGTTCAATCGCGCGTATCACCATTTCTCTTACCCTTACAAATAAAGTCAACCAGGTGCTGAAGGACGAGAAATTTGATATTATCCATCTGCATGAACCACTGGCGCCGATGTTGTGCACCACGATTCTGAGATTGTCTACAACGGTGAATATAGGCACTTTTCATGCCAGTGAGGCCCGTCCAAGCTACCGCTGGACCAGGGCCATTTTTATGAGCGGCCTGTATAAAAAATGGTTTAGAAGGTTAGACGGAAGGATCGCTGTTTCCAGGCCGGCCAGGGACTTCGCCAACAGGCATTTTCCATCTTCATACGAGATTATCCCCAACGGGATTGAGGTTGAGAAATACCATCCGGCTGTACCCCCCTTGCCCCAGTTCAAAGACGGCAAGACCAACATCCTTTTTGTAGGACGCCTGGAAAAACGTAAAGGCCTGGAATACCTGTTGAAGGCTTTTCGTCTCATCAACCCGGATTATCCTGATTCCCGTCTTATTGTCGTAGGGCCCGGGACCAGGCTGCGGGGGAAATATATGAAGATGGTCTCGGAGGCCGGACTGGAAGATGTGGTCTTCGTCGGCGGTGTGGACGAATACGAAAAAACCAGGTATTACAGCACAGCCGATATCTTCTGTGCTCCGGCTACCGGACATGAAAGTTTCGGGATTGTTCTATTGGAGGCTATGGCAACGGGTAAACCTGTGGTAGCCTCCAATATTCCAGGTTATGCCAGCGTGCTGACCAGTGGAGCCGAAGGTCTGCTGGTACCCCCTGAACAGGAGGTCCCGCTGGCCCAGGCTATAACTCAATTAATCCGGGATAAGGCCCTCTGCCGGCAAATGGGACGATGCGGCATCACAACAGCGGATAATTACAGCTGGGAAAAAGTCTCAGCCCGCGTAATGGACTATTATGATAAAATACTTGCAGGCAAGACCGTTACTGCATAACGCAAACGGTTACCTTGTCAGGCTTTTCTGCTTGATTTCAATAGCTGCCCCCAGCCGGGAAAGCACCCCGTAGCTGCTTTTATTCAGTACCGGTGACCGGTTGTACGGAATCAAGCCTTGAAATATAAGGAGGTTCCCATTTCTAAAAACACATCACAGGCCAGATTACAGGTATTGCGTAAAGCGGTAGCCGTCAATTTTACCACTCCTGTAGTTGCCCTGTTAGCAAAGACAGGCGTTACTCCGGACCAGTTGACATGGTGCGGGTTTGTCATAACACTGGCTTCCGCTGCCCTGGCAGCCACCGGATATCTTTTTGCAGCAGGCTGGGTCATGCTGTTTGCCGCCTTTTTTGATATGCTGGACGGAGCCCTGGCTCGACATACCAACCGTGTTTCCCGGTTTGGAGGAATACTGGATTCTACCCTCGACCGGCTTTCCGAAGCGGCTGTTCTCCTGGGCATAATGGCCTATTTTCTTTTCCATTCCGGTCTGGACTATTCCCGCTGGATGGTTCTCTTGACCGGTCTGGCCCTGGTCTTCTCTTTTGCTGTAAGTTATATCCGCTCCAGGGCGGAAGGGGCAGGAGCCGAATGCCAGGTGGGCATTTCAACCCGGCCTGAGCGGGTTATCCTGCTGGCCCTGGGACTGCTTGTCGCTATGGATTTGTCCCTGGTGATCGCTCTGGCTATTATCGCTCTTTTGAGCGCCGTGACAGTGGTTCAGAGGCTGGCCTTTGTACACCGGCAGGTTGCCGGGATAAAAAAATAATTACAGGTTCCTTTTTCCCCGGTATTTTTCTCATGATCAAGTTAAAAGGAGACGGAAGGAGAAATTATGTCAGTACTGGCAGTAGTTGGAGCACAATGGGGTGATGAGGCCAAAGGCAAAATAGTCGATATGCTGGCCGAAAAAGTCAGATTGGTCGTACGCTATTCCGGCGGTGATAATGCCGGACACACTGTTATCAATAAACACGGTGAATTTGTTCTGCACATCATCCCGGCCGGGATCTTTTATTCCCATGTCACCTGCATCATCGGCAATGGTATGGCCGTCAATCCGGCCGTCCTGTTGAAAGAAATTGACAACCTTAAACAGAAAGGAGCTTTTTTCGGACGTTTGTTCATCAGCGACCGCGTAAATCTCATTATGCCTTATCATATATTGCTGGATGGCGCTGAGGAGGACGCACTGGGCGGAAAAGCCATTGGTACCACCCGCAAAGGAATCGGTCCTGCCTTTGCAGATAAAATTGCCAGATTGGGAATCCGGGCCGGTGACATTCTTGACAGGGATAGTTTTAAGATCCGACTGAAGAGTGTGCTGGAACGAAAAAACGCCATCATATCCCGCGTCTACGGTCTGAAAGAGCTCTCGCTGGATGAAATACTCGAGCAGTACTGCTCCTACGGCGAGCAATTGCGCCCCTATATTCGTGAGACTACTTCTATTCTGGATGAAGCTATCAGCCGGAATGAACCGGTAATGCTGGAAGGCGCCCAGGGGACAATGCTTGATCCTGATTTCGGTACCTATCCTTTCGGCACGTCATCTTCACCCCTGGCGGGAGGAGCCTGTCTGGGAGCCGGTATTTCACCTGTCAAAATCAACAACGTACTGGCCGTTTTTAAAGCCTATTGTACCAGGGTGGGAGGAGGACCTATGCCCACGGAGCTAAAAAATGCTGTGGGTGAGGAACTGCGCCAGAGGGGACATGAATATGGCGCTACTACCGGACGCTCCCGCCGCTGCGGCTGGTTTGACGGCGTTGTGGCTGGGTACAGCAGCCGTATCAACGGGTACACGGGAATGGCGGTTACCCGGCTGGATATACTGGATAGCTTCCCCAAAATAAAAATATGCGTGGCTTACAAAGTCGATGGCAAAACCCTCACTGAGTTGCCCTCCAGCAACTACGTTCTGGAGAAATGTGAGCCTGTTTATGAGGAAATGAAAGGTTGGATGACCCCAACCAGCAGCATCCGCCGGTACAGCGCTCTGCCCCTTCCAGCCAGGCGTTACATAAAGAGACTTGAAGAAATATGCCGCTGCCCGGCCAGGATTATTTCCGTGGGGCCGGAGCGCGATCAGACCATTATCCGCACCAGGATAATATAGCGGTGGGAATCCGTCGATCAGAATATGTAATTGAGACAAACAAAGGATAAGCCAAAAGGGGCAGGAGGAAAACCTGCCCCTTCGAATACTCAGCCTCTTATCCGGTCTATCTTCAGCAGCACAGACACAACAACATATCACCGTTCCTTAATAACGGCTGCGCGGGACCGGCCGATATCCGGAAGGTGTTCAGGAAGCCTGGGACAATATGTTTGTGTTCTCCCAGGACCGAAGATAGCTGTTTTTATCGCTTTCCAGCTGGAAGGCAAAATTGGCACCTATTTTGTTCTCCGGCTGCAGACTGTGCACTTCAATCAGGTCTTTCAGTGCATCCTGGACCATGGTATCATGTCCGAAACCAATGATTTGCAGGTCCACGAACTCAGGTTCAGGTCTGTCGATATTGGGCTTGCAGGTCAAACCTTCGGGTGTAAAAAAGATATATTTGTTCAACTTACACCTTCCTTTCTTAAATATTCCGCAACCCTGTGAACCCGATGCAGGCAACTTTACAAAAGTCTCAGTCAAGGTATTAATGCCTTGAATAGCACCTGACCGAGACAGTTTACAATACTATATTCTTAAAAGACCGATCCTGAAAATAAAACGGCAGCCATTATGGCTACCGCAGAGCAATTAAAAAATCCGTTCCAATGGGGTACTTTCCCGTTTGCGGGGTCTGGTAAAGGTATCTTTGGCTGATGCCCTGATGATTTTCATTAATTCTATTATACCATTTTACGGCCCTGTCATCATCTGGGTTTTGCACCCTGTACGACAACCGTCTGCGGGACAATTTTCTTCAGCACTTGGTATATCCGCAGCCGGGACAAACGAAGCAGCCCTCGGCATATACCAGCAGAGTAGCGCATTCCGGGCATTGGCCGGCTGTGTTCTTGACCAGCCCGTAGTCCTGTACCTTGGATTTTTCCTGTGTATTATGGCCATTGCCGTTGTTGTGGTTGGCCAGGTAGGAGGCCGTATGTTTTTCCAGAACACTGGCGATGGCATCTGCACAGGACAGCACCGATTTTCCGTCTTCCCAGGCGATGGAAGGACAGCGGATGCCCCTGAGCTGCTTTACTACGGCCTCAATATCAATTCCTGAACGGAGGGCCAGCGAAATAAGGCGGCTGGTGGCTTCAAGCTGGGCCATAGCGCACCCTCCCGCTTTCCCCAGCGTGGTAAATACCTCGCAGATGCCCTGTTCATCGGAGTTGACTGTGACATAGAGAGTGCCGCAGCCTGTCGTCACCTTTTCGGTAATCCCCCTGGTTACCTTGGCCCTTTTGCGGGGCATCCTGGTTTTGGCGGTGTCGGCTGAAGCTTCAGCTGAAGCCGTTGTATCAGCCGGAGTTGTTTTCCCCTTGCCCGTAGTTAGCACCTGTCCCTGGCGGCTGCCGTCACGATAGATGGTGATGCCTTTCAGTCCTTCTTCATATGCCAGCAAATATACATTGGCTACATCCTCGCGGGTGGCTTCTCTGGAAAAATTGACTGTCTTTGAAACAGCGTTGTCGGTTGACTTCTGAAAGGCCGACTGCATCTTTACATGCCAGTCCGGGGTTATTTCATGGGCTGTAACATAGACCTTCTTGATTTCTTCCGGTATGCCTTCAATTTCAGCCAGATGGCTTCCCTCCGCCAGTTTTTTCATTAATTCTTCTGAATAAAAACTGCATTGTTTGGCGGTCTCTTCGAAATAGGGGTTGACCTCTACCAAATGAGAGCCATCCAGGATGTTTTTTGTAAAACTCAGGGCGAAGAGCGGCTCGATTCCGCTTGAACAGCCGGCGATGATGCTCAGTGTCCCGGTCGGGGCGATGGTCGTCCGGGCCGCATTCCTGATTTTTGGCCCGTCCGGTACATCATAGATGCTGCCCGCGAAGGCCGGAAACGCCCCCCTCTCCCCGGCTAGTTCCTGTGAGGCCTTGAGAGCCTCATCACTGATGAAACGCATTACCTCCGAGGCTGTTTGCAGTCCTTCCATGGAGTTATAGGGAATACATAACTGCAAGAGCATATCTGCAAAGCCCATCACCCCCAGTCCGATTTTGCGGGTTTCCCGGGTCCGCTGTTCGATTTGCGGCAGCGGGAACTGGTTGACATCAATGACATTATCCAGGAAGCGGACCGCCGTGTGTACTGTTTTGGCCAGCCTGGCATAGTCGATCTGGCATTTTCCCCGGCTGTTCTTCAGCATGCGGGCCAGGTTGATGGAACCCAGATTGCAGGACTCATAGGGCAAAAGTGGTTGTTCGCCGCAGGGGTTGGTGCTTTCGATTTTTCCCAGGTGAGGCGTCGGATTGTCCCGGTTAATGCGGTCGATAAAAACAATGCCCGGGTCCCCTGTACGCCAGGCGCCGTCTACGATTTTGTCAAATACCTCTCTGGCATTGAGCTTGCCCGAGACTTCACCATTGTGAGGGTTAATCAGGTTATAGTCCGTCCCTGCCTTGACCGCTTCCATGAATTCTCCGGTTATAGCTACGGAAAGGTTAAAATTGGTGAGAGAGACCATATCTTCTTTGGCTGAAATGAATCTTAATATGTCCGGATGATCGATGCTCAGAATGCCCATGTTGGCCCCCCGCCTCATTCCACCCTGTTTGATCACATCGGTAGCGGTATCGAAAGCCCGGATGAAAGACACCGGTCCGCTGGCGATTCCGCCGGTGGAACCTACCCGGTCTTTTTCGGGTCTCAGGCGGGAGAATGAAAAACCCGTGCCGCCCCCGCTCTTATGGATCAGGGCGGTGTACTTGACCGCGTCAAAAATGGATTCCATGGAATCTTCAACCGGCAGGACAAAACAGGCGGAAAGCTGCCCCAGTTCCCTGCCGGCATTCATCAGCGTGGGAGAGTTGGGCAGGAAGTCCAGACGGACCATCATCTGGTAAAACTCTTCTTCCCTGCGCTTTATATCGGCCGAAGGGTTGTATAAGAGGTCGGCCGCAGCGATAGTCCGGGCAACCCGGTGGAATAACTCGGACGGCGTCTCAATCACTTTTCCGGTCTTGTCTTTGCTCAAATATCTCTTTTCCAGGACATGTAAAGCGTTATCAGTCAAGCTGATGCCGCCGGTGGTATTAATATGCTGTTTGGCCATCGTAGTCTGCATCTTGGGTTGACTCTCCTTTGGCATTTCTTGTTCTTCTGTCGCCAGTATATCCTTTACCATGTTTTGAATTTCCGCAACTGATGGAATATACTTGGCTTTGTTTTTCGGCTCAGCGATAAAATTCTCCATACCCGGCAGGGAGCGCGGCTCGGTGCGGGCGATGACCTGGTCGATAATGGCTTCGATACGCGCTCTGTCGGAGATACCCATCGATTCCGCCGCTGAAAAGATCGTGCGGGCGATCTGGCTGCGGTTCACGGTTGAGTGCCCTTTGATTTCTGCCGGATTGTTTTCCATCATATGTGTTCTTCCATAATCTACGTTAATTTGAAACTACTATACCTGCGGTCAACGGCGCTTTTTTCTTTCAGCAGGGCTTTCCGGTATCAGGGGCAGCTGGCCCGGGTGGATCTTGTCCCTGGGAGTAACCACCAGGTTATCTACAGCTTCCTTTAAAGCCTGGATGTCCGCAAATTCACGGTATACACTGGCAAAGCGTATATAGGCGATATAGTCCAGGTCTTTCAGCTTTTCCATGACCATGTCACCGATCAGCGTGCTGGGAATCTCAGCTTTACCCAGGTGATACAGCCCACCCTCGATGTCATCCGCCAGCTTCTCGATTGTCCCGTTGGGCAGGGGGCGTTTTTCGCAGGCCTTGCGAATTCCTCCCAGGAGCTTCTCACGGTTGAACTCCTCCCGCCTCTGGTCTTTCTTGATGATAAAAAGACTGGCTGGCTGTAAACGTTCATATGTAGTAAACCGCCGGCTGCAGCTCAGGCACTGGCGTCTCCGCCGGATGCCTTCGTTAACATCACGGGAATCTATTACCCTGGAGTCAGAGTAGCTGCAATAAGGACAGTTCATACCTTTAAAGTCCTATCTGTTGTGGTGCACATGTATTTTTACCACAACAGATAGTGTTTGTCAAGATGTTTTTTAGTCCAGGTTATGACAAAAATATGAGAGCGGGCAGGTGAATTTGCCGTGTTGTATTCTAAACGTAAATCATGACGGGAACCAGATTAAATCTTAGTCAAACTGCCAGCCTGATTTCAACCCTTTGTTCTTCCTCCAGAGGGTGTTTTGAGGTGAATTTTGCCCCCTGTCAGGCGTAGAGCCTGTTGCCGGGTGGCCTTTTCAGAACGCAATGAGGTCAATCAGGCTGACAGAGTTATTTTTAGGAATTGAAAAAAAGACTTTCATTAGCTTGGAGATTGTACCGGAGATTATTCCGTAAGCTATACAACACCTGTTGTATA
>CAYLVC010000120.1:0-8089 GCA_964387005.1 uncultured Dehalococcoidales bacterium
AAGAGTGCGGGTTGCACTCTTGACATTTGCACTCTGTACGAAATCTGCCATTTTTCACTCCCTCCCTTGGGCCCTTGGGCTGAATAGTACTCTATTAGACGGGGGGCTTAGGTTTTGCTGAAGGGAGGGGGGGGTGGAAAAAATTTTAAGAATGAAAATATTCTGGAATCACGAGCCATCTTTATTATTCTAAAATAACAATTATCTCATCATGGGATTATTCGGCGGGATAACCAATTTGTTATCAAAATTTACCAGGATTCCACCAAAACCCCCCAAAACGGAACTTAAAATAACCAATGATGAATCCCAATCACACGAGAGCGAATTCAATATACCTTCTGCGGATTCCAATATAACAGAAGAAGAATCTCCAGTTCCTTCAGTTTATTTTTGTAGAACCTGCGGCAAAAAATTTTCTTCTGAACGCGAATTAGACATGCACCACTCACGATCTGGAGCTGAAGACCCGACACTTAATTCAAATCCCCAAGTCGAAATAATTGAGCCCGAACCCCCAATAATTGCTGCTCCGAAGATTTCCTACTTCAAACAGGAATCTGAATCCGATTCTCATTCAACTTCTATTGATAAATTGATCATTCCTGATTCGAATATAGCAAAAATTCCAAAATTTTCAATAGCATCATACTATGAGCAGGAAATTGAACCTGAAATTTCATCAAGTTCTGAATCGATATTTTCACCGCCAATTGAATCAGAAGTCATTACTCTTTCAAATATTTCTCAAGAGGTCTTTCCAAAACAGTGTATGAATTGTCCGGATTCTAAGAATTACACTGAAGGAGAAATTCATAAATGCCCTGATTGTGAGAAATGGTTTTGCGGTAGACATTACCAGGGGCATATTCTAAAAAAACACGGCAGTAAAGAGTACCGAGTGACTAGTAATGAAATTGGGCATAGTAATACCAGGTTCCCGAGATAATTTCTGGAATAAGAATTATTTGTGATTTTGAAAATATTAACAAATGCTTATCGTGAATAGCTGTCAAACTACTTCTTCAGATGTCATTTTACAGCGACGCCGGACGAGAAAAACTGGCTAAGCTGCTTATTAATTGTATATACATCGATTTGGCAATTTGCGCTATTATCCTCATTCTCAATTTCAAAGGAACTTCTGAATATGTTATAAAATATCCCCTAACGGTTGCACTTGACGTAGGTCTGGTTTGTATTTATATCGCGATAATTGGATCGATTCGTGAAAAACTGCTCAAACGAAAGGACGAGATCTGGGGGAGTATTACAGAGATCCTCGCAACGTTTTATTTTTTCATCCATGGGATTTTCTATATTCTGATTATTGGCTCACTATTATCGGTATTGTTGACGCTTCAGATATCATCGGATTTTCTCACATCATGGGCCATTATCATCAGCGTTCTGATTTTAGTTGTGTTTTATTCTCGTAATCATAGATCTTCACAAAATACCGATTATAACAATAATTGGACAAGAAATTCATCGGATAGTTCCCCTAAAGAGAGAATCAGATATGATAGTCATTCAGAAGATCAATCGTGTTACATTTGCGGTAAAAAAGAGGGTCTACCATTCAGAGGACACGATGGCAGATTTTACTGCAAGGATCACATACTTCCGGAAAACCGGGTGATCAAACCTGGAACTGGGACATCTTCTCATCCTTCTTCTCCAGCTCCAGATACTCGGTGTAAAAATCCCTCTTGCATGAGGGAAATCTATCACAGAGACATTATCAAATGTGGACCATGTGAAAAATCTTTTTGTAAATACTGCTGGGAAAGTCATCGCTGGAGCCATGGGAAAGCCCCCGCGGTCGGAATAAGTTACACTGCCGACGGAACTTTTTCCGGATATGATGGATCTGAAACGATTAAGCGAGATTGAAAATTAGAAAATCAATAATTACTGGTTTTTAATCCATACTTCTGAACTAATCCCATCCACATGTAGTAATAATTTTGATCGAGAATGCCTCCCGAACCCTTTGATAGTGTTTGAAGCTGATTGAACATTGCTGCATCTTTGAATTCTTCCGATATTGAATCAAAAGAGACTCCGTCCGATATTGCGAGTATGTTGGGACTTGAAATCAATTTCCCTGCACCTACATAATCTGCCTGATCATCTGTTGGAATTGATGGTGCCGCCGCCTCAACGAATGCATAGCCGGTATTCCTGAAGGCGTATTGATCAGGGCTTTTCACTCCTACTGCCATATGATTTTCAGTTTGAAATTCAAACAATACAACCCCGTAGCCTAGTCCTCGTAGAAGATAAGCAAGCAATGCAGATTTTTCACTGCAGACTCCTTTTCCATCATAAAGAACCTCATACGGATAACGTGTTTTTTCAAAACCGGCAGATGTTGAAGAGCTTAACCGGTAAAATTTATTGTAATCGTAAGGGATCTGTTGAACCAAGCTGATCGCAATTCTTGCTTGATCATCTTTATTCGGTGTTGCCGATTCAATGGACTTAACAAGATTGTCAAGGTATTTTTTCTGGTCAGGCTCATCGAGGTATTTTAGATAATATTGCCGGATCTCTTCGCTTGTGCAAGGACTGGTATCATAATTATAACGAGTACACGTTGAAGGACGTTCTGCTGATGAAATTTCATCGTAAACGCCAGAATACAGATTTACGTTTAGTGTGGAAGATTTACCCCGTAATACATAAGCAAACGATCTTGAAGAAAGTCCAGTCTCGTAATTTTTAGGAGCTATCGGAATCTGAAAATCGATTGATTTCGTCTGAATGGGTTGGGGGGTCTGAACAGTTGTAAAAGTTACGATCTGTGATGCGGGAGGAGCTGGAACATATTGAGGATTTGTAGCATAATTCGTGGTGGATCGCAAAACGCTATTCACATTGTCGGAGAATATCGCGGCATTCCCAAAACTGAATGTCAGAAAAGAAACTAAAACAATCCCGAGAATTACATACGACAGATTAGGGAAGAAAAAGCGGTGCGACCTACTTTTAATTCGGAGGAAATAGCGGTCAACTCCCCATTTTAATTTATCAGATATAAAAAGCAAAATTGCAGAAACTATCCCATAACCAAAGAAGACGAGAAAGATATAGAGAATGATATTCATTGACGCGGGGATTTTACTCGCTGAAAGAAAATACACCGTCAATGGCACAGCTATCATGGATGTTGCAGCAATTTTATCATCAGCACCCCAGGAAAAAACGGCATAAAGATAATATGAAAATATGAACCCGATTACACCGAAGAAAATGAACAATTTCGATAATTCCACAACCTGATAAATCTGAAGTCCCAATCCAACAAATATCAAAATCAGTGAAAGTGATGTGAGGTTCTTTAAATTAATCAAATCTCCGGTCTTCCCGAAAAAATGTGGTTTATGTTTCCCTCGTAAAAATGGCACTCCTATAATGATGATGAAACAAAGACCAATGGCAAGTAAAACATAACCTCCTCCTTCATTTACGAAGGGAAGATCAATTTTCGATGGTAGAAAATTTTCCGATGAAGTTGGGATGGATGAAATCGTTGCAATTGGAATCGCAGGAGTCGTGGCGGGTCGATCTACCTGATTTCCATACTTATCGATATAAAACGCCTGGTTTAGTGCAGTAGATGCATCGATGTAATAACCCTCTTTCGAAAATGAAATCGTTTTGATCACCGCATTCCCGAAAGATTTCTTCCATAACAGATCCCCCGTTTGGTAGAATAGGTAAATCCTCCCTTCATCGCCCCCAACGGCAACATATCTTCCATCGGGAGAGATTGCGATTGAACCAATCCAATGACCGATAGGGTATTTCCAAGCTATCGTATTTTTAGTATAATCTAAAAAATAAATTGAAAAATCACTGGTGTATCCTATACCGTATAAATGGTCATCAGAATAAGATATGGAAACGAAATTAATTTGCGGATTGGTTGCAGTTGGTGGTGATGCCGAGGGTACCGCAGAAGCGTTTGGGATGCAAAATAATATTAAAATGATGAGAAGGAACTGTAAAACTAGAATTTTCTTTTTTTCCTTCATTGAAGGTACACTCTTTTTATTGCGTAATTAAAATTTGTTTTTTCTTCTTCATTCAAAATCTTTGACGATAATTTTCACATTGAGAACTCTTGTTCAAAAAATCTCTTTGTAAGGTAACGATTAAAAAGGGATCAAAAGTTATATCATGTTACATGGAATAATACAAAATAACTATGGTTAAGATGTTAATCGAATTGTCTGATGATGAGGATAAAATTGTAGAAGTTTATAAGGTGGTGAAAAACATGAATTCAAAACAGGATGCAATTAAAGAAATGATTCGGTACTTTGCTGTAGAGATTCGACCCAAAAATTTAGGTGAAAAAGAATATTTCAAGTGACAGTGAGGGAAAGTATGGGATTCAAACGTGCTCCGTATTTCACAACCAGAAAAGTTGAAGGGGAAGATAGTCTTACAGGTAAAATCTCAGGAAGGAGTGATGCGGTATTTATAAGAAATAAATACCAGACCGAACTTGATAATGCACACGCCGCTATTGTCAATATGGTCCATCGTACCGAGAATAATCTTGCAACATTGAAAGGTGCCTACGATAATTCCCAACGTTTAAAAAAGAATATTGAAGCACATCTTGAAGAAAGAAAAATGCTCTATCAATCTCTTGAAAACTTATTAGCCAATGAGAAAGGCCATGAAAAAGAGATGTGGTTCGAAACCTTAAAAACTCGAGTTCAGGAAGTGAAAGATCGAAATATTACCGTATTCCAAAAAAGTAAAGATTCAGATGTCGAATCTATGAATATTGGATCATCATTGGACTATCCAAAGCAATATCCCGATTCAAAAATCAAAGAGCGGTACGAAAAAATATTGAACGATATAGAATGGAAAGAAAAAGAAGTCCGAAAGGAAAAAGAAAAATATTACAGCGAAGTTGCAACCTACAATAATTCCTTGTCCTTTTTCGAGAAAGACATACTCAAATCTGAAGACAAATTTGCGGCATATGATTCAATCCTTAAAGAAGGGACCCAAAAACTCCAAAATTGCCGTTATCATGGAAGTATTCTTCACAAACTCTCTTCTGAAAAATCGAAGGATGAAATCTCGCTCGATACTCTTACACACCGAATCGATCAATTCAGGAACACCCTGGAACTCATTAAACGAGATTTATCTCAATATCAAGGGAAGAAATTCGTTGAAATGCAATATTGACATTATGAGGGACAGGATATGACAAATTGTGAAAATTGTGGAAAACAATTGGTGCAAGGTGTAAAAAAATGCGGGTATTGCGGGCATCCGGCTCCGGAGAGCATTACTCCTCCCTCTGAAGATTCTAAGAATATTTGGAACGAATTAAGTTCATTAACGCAATGGGCAATCATTATTTTAATCCCGTTAGCAATTTTAGGAAATCCCATTGCAGGAATTATCGGGGCGTTGATTGGTTATTTTTGGCTTGCACCATGGGCTGCAAACTTTGCGAAAGAACACAACCGAAGTGTAAACTGGGGATATTTTTTTGGGTTTCTTGGACCTCTATCATGTGTCATATATTGGCTCTATGTAAAATTTACAACAGATCCGTTAGTTCCATCCAATAGCTCACATCATAATGAAACTACTATCGGCGAATGGGTTGTACTAGCATTATCGTTGATATACGCATTTATTGCCACATTTTCTGGATCAACTAATGGGAGTATCGCAAATACTCTCGGCGTTTTCATTGGATCATTAATTTTATCGTTAATTGTTTTGTATATCATTTATTGGATTATCGGCAAACTATCGCCGGGAAGTAAAAATTGGGGTTTTATTGTATGGATACTTGCAATGATTGGTATCCCCGTTGTATTGATAATCGTAGCGGCATTTATTTTTGGGATGGCTGGATCAATATCTAATACACCAGGTTCTTTCATTCCAACTGTTGTATCTCCGGTAGCTCCCTCCGTCCTATCCGGAAATGGCAGCTTCATCCAAAGTCCACTCTCTACCCCACAGCAGTATTCCAAGACTACAGGAGACTGGCAGTTCACACTCACCTCCACCAATGCGTATTTACTCTCCGGAAAAATTGTCGGACGACAAGAATATCCCGCCACGATGCCAAATGGGATCGTCCCCCTCGATCTTGCGGTGGTGAATGGTGACCTTGTCAGCCAGGATATTCTCTCATATTTCAAATTCACAATGGGCCCCGCTTCGTTTACCTATAACTATGATATACCGGTTTCCACGGGCCTAACCGAGAAGTATATTGACGAACACATCAGCCTTAATCGTCTAGTCTTTCTAAACCCAGAACTAGAGCAAGAAGTTAAAAAGGCACAGGTCGGGAGCTGTCTGGTCATCAAAGGCAAACTCGTGGACATCCATGGTAATTCTAAGGATAAAACATATTCAATAACCACGAGTACGGTAAGAAATGATTTTTACCCCACTGGAGCTGAGGTCATTCTTGTCGAATCATATACGCCGGTCAGTTGTGGGACTTAGGAAGTTTATCTGATAAATCAGGATTGTAATATTTTTGGTGATTACCGAATGATAGCAACCAGAATAAATTGTCCTCCTTTTCCACCACTGCGGGGCATCCTTTGGGGAGGCGGAGTTGATTGCGTCCGTAGCGGTTTCAAAAAATTCTTCGCTGCCTAACCTTCACACCTATTCCTAAGCATTGGATTGAGTTTGGATCTCTTTCGCTGAGATAATATAGGGTATATATGAAACTCACGCGAGATCCAATTAATAATAGAATACATGAAAAGGACTACCTGATTGAAATGAAAATTGAAAGAATGTTTTGGTTAATTTTTCTTATTCTGTGCACATTGTTGACTTCTGCATGCACATCACAATCCCCTCAAACCGTTCAATCATCTAATACCGTTACTCCTTTCACCCCTACGGTTTCTTCGACACCCCCTCCAGCTGGATGGGGAAAACATACAGTCGCAGAAGATCATTTCGATATCATTGTCCCGGAAACCTGGACCGTCATAGAAAAAGACACATCGACGATACCCTCATATTTTTTGAATAGTGTGTTTATCAAAGATGCAAAAATTTCTCCGATGAGCAAGATTCTTTATTTGACGATGCCGGGCTCTGATGTAAGTGCAATCGTAACAGGAGTGGAATTTTCTAATCCCCAAGGAACCGTTTCTTCAAATTCTGAAATATTGTCACAATTTTTAGATGCAAGCATTCCCGCTGTAGAACAATCTTGGTCGAATGCAGCTCCAAGTAAAGAAATCGACGGAACTCAATATGAAAATATATTTCATGGCGGTGCAAAATTTGACCTAGTCCCCGATCCTGCCATCCATCAGGTCAATGGATATAATGTAAAGAGAGCTGCGATCAATATTGCAAATAGTGATGGCGACTACCTCGTTTATTGCCAGATATTTGCACTTCAAAATAACAATCGGATTTATTTCATGCAGGTAAATTACATCAACAATGCCGCATCTAAACCGGCAGTCCAAACTGAAGTTTCCACAATGCTCATGAGTCTGAACCCGTGGCCATAAAAATATCGACATTTTTTCAAAAATCTTGTTATCATTTATTTGGATACATTGGGAACATCCCATACCGACCCGATTCCCGCAAATGTCTTCTCGAACTGCTCTGATCTTTCCCCCACATAGAACAGCGCCGGTGAGAACGTCGGCCCGGGACCATCATCACCGGAAGGACCGATAAACCGGATACGAGCCGAAGGAAAGCACACCCGACATGATATCGCCGTCAGCGTCTTCCATGCTGCAGTCTCGGTCGCTGACTTCCACAGCACAATCGCCTCCGTGGTCCGGCCAGCGGACCGCTCCAGGTATAATTTTGAAAACCACTGCTCGACACCCGGCCCAAACGGCGGATTCAGAAACACTCGCCCCTCCCACGGCTGCACTAGCCCGTTGTCCTGAACTGTATAGTACCTCGCTGCCGGTACATTCTTGATCTCCCGGCTGTTGCTGGCCGGGTCCAGATCAATCGCGCCCATGCACGCAATCACCGCATCGAGAATGTACTTCGGCGTGTAGTGCTTAGTGCTCTCATGGGAGAG
>CAYLVC010000121.1:0-5204 GCA_964387005.1 uncultured Dehalococcoidales bacterium
TCTTTAACCTCATCCCCCATTGCGTTGCCTTCGGAGAAGCTGCCGGCACCGCCGCTGCTCTCGCCCTTAAACAGGGAGTCAGCGTCAGAAACGTGGATTATTCCTCACTGCGTAAAAAACTCATTGCCCAGAATGTACCCCTGCCGGGCAGCCTCGGTAAAAATCCTCATAAGGACCAGGCCGGAGCATTTACCTTCACCACCCCATCTTTTGGCCGTCCTCCCGCCCCCGGACATACCCCGGGTCCAGGCGAATCCCCCCAGGGAGTGATGCACTGAATTTACTGAAAACCCCCTCGCCGATAGTGGAGAAGGGGTTCATTATTTACTGTGCCATGGTCATTTAGCTCTACATCTTGTTCCTAGTAACTTCTACTTTTTTACCATAAGATATAGCCTAACCTTTCAGATCTTCCCACTCTACCTCATCCATACTGAACACCGGACCGTCTTTGCAGACTTGTTTCAAGCCACGGGTTGTTTTGACAGTGCAGGCATAGCAGAACCCCATCCCGCAGCCCATTCTGACTTCAAGCGAGACTTCAACCGGCAAATGCTGTAAAATACCGGCATAGCCTTTACGGACAGCCTGGTACATCGCCAGTGGACCGCAGATATAAATCCTCTCAGATTGCTGCACGAATTCCGGCAGCAGGGATGTCACCATCCCCTTTATCCCGGCTGTGCCGTCTTCAGTGGCTGTGACTACCTGGACTTCTCTCGGAATAAGTCTTGCCGGATAGAACAAGGTAGAAGTCCTTGCCCCAGCCAGCAGTATTACCTGTCTACCCTTTGAAACAGCTCGATCTGCCAGGAAACACAACGGCGCAATGCCCATCCCCCCTGCCACCAGTAAAATATTCCCTTTTCCCTGATCAAGCGTAAAACCCTTTCCCACCGGTCCCAGTAGATCGATCATATCCCCGTTTTTCAGTCCTGCCAGCCATTCAGTCCCGGCCCCCAATACGGCAAAAAGAAAAGAGACGGTATCTTCCTGTACGTGGTGAATGCTGATAGGACGGCGCAGCAGCCTCTCATTTCCATTACAGCAGCTTAACATGGCAAATTGTCCCGGCACGGCGCTACGCGCAATCTCCGGCGCAGTCACTTCCAGCAGTCGTACCTCAGGCATTAATTCCTGATTCGCTGTTACCCTGAATTTTCCCTGGTACATTCCTGATCTCCTCTCCCGGGACTCGACATACTGAACCTCGTTATCCTGTTCGCCTTTCCTGTCAATTACTTATTACCTTATTGCCCTGTTAATTGAATCTTGCTGATTATTTTATGATTTCACTCTGTTCCGGTACTCCGGTAGAGGTTGAATACTGTAGTTTTGAGCACCATTTAAGAGTGCCTGAACTGCCGCTCTGGCTGTGTCCAGTGATGTGAAACAGGGGACTCGCCTTTCCACTGCAGTGCGGCGGATTAAAAAGCCATCACGTAGCGGTATCCTGTCACCGGTGACGGTATTGATTACGGCATTGACAGATCCGTTGGCTATTACATCGACCGCATTGGGAGTTCCTTCATGCAGCTTCTTGGCAGTAACATTTACTTTGAGACCTGCTGCCTCTATCATAGTGGCTGTGCCCTCGGTGGCATAAAGCCTGTAGCCGATCTGGGCTAACTTGCGAATAATGGGCAGTGCTTCAGGTTTGTCCCTGTCTGCGATGCTCAGAAGTATGCCTCCCGAGGCGGGCAGCATCAGACCGGCGGAAATCAAGGCTTTGGCCAGGGCGGATTCGAAAGTATAGTCGATGCCCATTACCTCTCCGGTAGATTTCATCTCAGGCCCCAGATATGTATCTACACCGATCAATTTGGACATGGAAAAGACAGGGGCCTTTATAGCGATAAGCTTTTGCCTGGGCCAGAGCCCGGTAAAATAGCCTTGCTCCTTAAGGCTGTGTCCCAGCATTACGCGTGTTGCCACCTTCACCATAGGCACCCCTGTTACCTTCGAAATAAAGGGGACTGTACGGCTGGCGCGCGAGTTTACCTCCAGAATATACACTGTAGAAGCCTCTCCGTTTATCCCCGGCATGATGATAAACTGAACATTCATAAGACCTTTGATATTCAGCCTGAGCCCGATGCGTACGGCGTAGTCCACCAGAGTATTTACCTCTGTTTCATTTAGATTTACACCCGGGTAGACCGACATTGCATCCCCGCTGTGGACTCCGGCCTTTTCAATGTGCTCCATCACCCCCGGGATCAGGACATCCTCTCCGTCGCAGATGGCATCAACTTCACACTCCTTCCCTTCCAGGTACTTGTCAATCAGCACCGGATGCCTGGTATCCAGTTCAAGGGCAATCGTCATATAACGTGCCAGTTCGGAGGCGTTATGCACAATTTCCATGGCTCGCCCGCCCAGCACATAACTCGGCCTGACCATGACAGGGTAACCGATAAGCTTGGCTACATTCAGGGCTTCATCAATAGAGGTTACCCCGGAACCAGGAGGCCTGGGTATGCCCATCTTGCTGAGGACGTCCTCGAAAAGCCGCCGGTTTTCAGACAGATCGATGTTTTCAGAGCTGGTGCCCAGTATCGGCATTCCGCGGCGCGCCAGTGGATCAGCCAGGTTTATGGCTGTTTGTCCTCCGAATTGAACGATGGAAGCTGTTCTTAACCCTTTTTCCCCCTGGTCGCCGTTGCCAATCTCGTTTTCCAGGATGTCCCGCAGGCTTTCCTCATCCAGAGCTTCAAAATACAACCGGTTACTGGTATCAAAATCAGTTGATACGGTTTCGGGGTTGGAGTTGACCATGATGCTTTTGTAACCCGATTGCCTGAGCGCCCAGGAGGAGTGCACGCTGCAATAATCAAACTCGATACCCTGTCCGATACGGATAGGTCCGCTGCCGATAACTACTGCTTTGTTGCCCTCTATCGGATCAGCTTCGTTCTCTTCTTCATAAGCACTGTAAAAATAGGGTGTTTCAGCGTCAAATTCGGCGGCGCAGGTATCAACCATTTTGTATACGGGGCGTATTTTCCATTGTTGTCTCAGTTCCCTGACTTGTTCAGGCAGTCTGTCTGCCAGTGTGGCAATCTGAACATCGGCAAACCCCATCCTCTTGGCTTCAATCATCAGTTCAGGGGTCAATGGCTGGGAAAGCAGCGATTTCTCCATATTCACTATATTGGTGAACTTCTTCAGGAACCACATGTCGATGCTGGTTTTCTGAGCAATCAACTCCTCAGAAATTCCCCTGCGTAAAGCAGCCATGACTGCCCATAATCGCAGATCATTGGGATAAAGAGGGAAAGAATCAAGGTCTCTGGTCAACTTCCATTTGGGGTCTTCCCAGAGCAGGGTCTTTTTGCCGAATTCCAGCGAGCGGACAGCTTTTTGCAGGGCTGCCTCAAAACTGCGGTCGATGGCCATTACTTCACCCGTGGCCTTCATCTGAGTGCCCGTCACGCGGTCACCGGATTCAAACTTGTCAAACGGCCAGCGCGGTATTTTGACCACAATATAGTCCAGAGCCGGTTCGAAGGCTGCTATTGTCTTGCCCGTTACCTGGTTGGGAATTTCATCCAGGCGTTTTCCTGTAGCGATCTTCCCTGCCACGCGGGCAATAGGATAGCCTGTAGCCTTGCTGGCCAGGGCCGAACTGCGGCTCACACGCGGATTGACCTCGATTACATAATAAGGGGTATTGCCGTCCCTGTTGGGCGGGTTGGGATGCAATGCGTATTGAACGTTGCATCCTCCCTCGATTCCCAGTGCCCGTATAATATTCAGACTGGACGTACGCAGCATCTGGTACTCTTTGTTGGTAAGTGTCTGGCTGGGGGCCACTACTATGCTGTCGCCGGTGTGTATTCCCATCGGATCGATGTTTTCCATGTTGCAGACGGTTATGCAGTTGTCGGCGGCATCCCGCATGACCTCATATTCCAGTTCTTTCCAGCCAGCTACCGATTTCTCTAATAGTACCTGGTGAATAGGGCTGGCTGAAATGCCCCTATAGCATATTTCCTCCATCTCCTCCCGCGTGTTGGCAATACCTCCACCCGTTCCCCCTAAAGTATAGGAAGGACGTATTATAAGCGGCAGACCAATCCTTTCTGCGGCATCCCTGGCTTCCTCCATGGTATTGGCTATGTCGCTCTCCAGTACCGGTTCTCCGATGCTGATTAGTAAATTTTTAAATAAATCCCTTTCCGAAGCGTTGCGAATGGTCTGTATCGGAGTACCCAGGCACCTTACGTTATACTTTTCCAAAATGCCTGCATCCGCCAGCTCTACAGCCAGGTTAAGTCCTACTTGCCCGCCCAGCGTCGGCAGGATGCCGTCCGGGCGCTCACGTTCGATAATGCGGGTGACTGAGTCAAGTGTCAGCGGTTCAATGTATATTACATCAGCTACATCCTCATCGGTCATAATTGTAGCCGGGTTTGAATTTACCAGTACTGATATCACACCCTCTTCACGCATCGCCTTGCAGGCCTGGGTGCCGGCATAATCGAATTCAGCCGCCTGCCCGATAACGATCGGTCCGGAACCTATGATCAGGACTTTCTTTGGTTTATTTGGCAAGTTCGTTCCTACCTTTCATGCACAGAATTTGGGGACTATTAACCGCCTGGGGATATTTTCATTTTTGTTCTTCGTTTTTCAATTTCCACTTTCCTCTATCATTTTAATGAATTTATCGAAAAGATAGCGGCTGTCCCACGGCCCGGGCGAGTCCTCGGAATGATATTGAATAGAAAAGATTGGCAGGTATTTATGCCGCAGACCTTCAACTGTGCCGTCGTTGAGATTGATATGGGTGATCTCCAGTTCACCGGGAATATTGTTGGCGTCAACGGCATATCCATGGTTCTGAGCGGTAATATGGGCTCGACCTGTAGACAGTTCCTTGACCGGGTGGTTTCCGCCGCGGTGTCCGAATTTAAGCTTGAACGTTTTACCCCCGAAAGCATGAGCGATGAGCTGATTGCCCAGACAAATGCCCATTATAGGCTTTTTCCCCACCAGCCCTCGAACGGTATTGATAGCATAGTCCAGCAACGCCGGATCGCCCGGACCGGGTGAAAGCAGAATTCCGTCCGGCGCCATTTCAAGAATCTGCTGCGCACTGGTCGTGCAGGGTACCACGCTGACCGAACAGCCGCGCTGGCAGAGTTGCCTCAAAATATTATATTTCAGTCCGCAGTCAAAACTGACAATATGATATTGCG
>CAYLVC010000121.1:5304-8082 GCA_964387005.1 uncultured Dehalococcoidales bacterium
AGGATTTCCGCAGGTTTACAGGTCAGCTTTGAGATCAAAAGGTGCAGGGTAATAGAACCCTCCTGGACCAGCCCAAGCAGGCTTCCCAGGGCTGTCTCCAGTATGCTGATGCCGAAAGGAGCATTGCCGAATTCACATTGCTTGTCTACTTCCGTATGGGGGGCATGGTCGGTGGCAATGACGTCTATCGTACCGTCATTCAATCCATGTATCAAGGACTGAATGTCTTGAGTCGTTCTCAAAGGAGGATTGACCTTGGCATTGGTATCATAACCCATTACCTTTTCTTGAGTCATGGTAAGGTGATGAGGCGTAACCTCGGACGTAACACGGATTCCTTTCTTTTTGGCTGCTCTTACCAGGTCAACGGATCCGGTTGTACTCAGGTGAGCGATATGCAGACGGGCGCCGGTGAGTTCCGCCAGCAGAATATCGCGGGACACGATTATTTCTTCGGCGGCAGCCGGCATTCCGGCCAGTCCGATTCGAGTAGAAATAATCCCTTCGTTCATCTGACCGCCTTCATCCAGTGTACTGTCTTCACAGTGTTCAATTACCGGCAGACCGAAAGCACAACTGTAGTCCATAGCCTGCCGCATCAGGCGGGTGTTCATTACGGAATTACCGTCATCGCTGAAAGCTACCACTCCGGACTGTGCCAGTTCTCCCATTTCAGCCAGGGCTTCGCCTTTACGTCCTCGTGTGATACAGCCGATGGGTAAAACCCGGACTGATCCTTCCATTGCAGATTTGCGGAGTATGTAATCGACTGTTGACCGGTTATCAACAGGTGGCTCGGTGTTAGGCATACAGCAGACTGTGGTAAATCCACCTCTGGCAGCGGCCAGCGTACCGCTTGCTATTGTTTCTTTTTCTTCGAATCCGGGGTCTCTTAAGTGACAGTGCATGTCCACAAATCCCGGGCAGGCAATCAGTCCTTCAGCTTTAATGACAGAGAAATCTTTAACCGCCGGCATTTGATCGCTTTTGCCCAGCCATCTTATCTTGTTGTCACTCAACAAAATACTGCCGTGTATATCCAGATTCTGGGATGGATCAATAATACGGGCATCCCGGATTACAACATGTTTCATGCTCTTTTACCTCCTGCCACAAGATAGAGTAAAGCCATGCGAACTGCCACACCGTTGGTAACCTGTTCAGTGACTACTGATTGGGCACAGTGTGCAACATTAGATGATATTTCCAGTCCTTCATTCATAGGTCCTGGATGCATCACAATGGCATCAGTTTTTGCCATTTTCAATCTTTCAGAATTAAGCTGATATAGACTGACATATTCACGCATACTGGGGAGCAGACCGCTTTGCATGCGTTCCAGCTGAAGGCGCAGAACCATCACTACATCAGCTTCTTTAAGAGCTTTGTCTATATCAGGTTCAATTTTTACTTCGGGGAAAAATGTTTTCGATGTATTCAGCCCCAATGGCAAAAGAGTCGGAGGACTGCATAATGTGACTTCAGCCCCCATCGTGGTAAGTCCCCAGATGTTGGAGCGTGAGACACGGCTGTGTTTGATATCACCTACAATAACAACCTTAATCCCGTTGAGTTGACCTTTGTGCACCTTCATGGTGTACATATCCAGTAATGCCTGGGTAGGATGAGCGTGCCAGCCATCTCCTGCATTAATGACCCCGGCTTTTACATAATGTGAGGCTATTTCAGGCGCCCCGGATAGAGGATGGCGCATTATGACGATATCGGCACCCAGTGATTCAAGTGTAAGGAAGGTATCTACTAAAGATTCTCCCTTGGTAATACTGGAGGCAGAAGCCATCAGACTGGAAACATCTGCGCTCAGACTCTTGGCCGCCAGTTCGAATGAGAGGCGGGTGCGGGTGCTTGATTCATAAAACAGGGTAAGGACTGTCTTGCCTCGCAAAGCCGGAACTTTTTTCACCGGACGTGCCAGGACTTCTTTCATGGCATCGGAAATATGCAACACCAGTTCAATCTCATCTGCTGAAAAATCATCCAGGTCGATAATATTGTGGTGTTTCCATGAAGAGGAGGTTATCTCTGCCCTGGGGGCTAATATCAGTGTAGATCCGTCTTCACGCCAGGATGTCGTCATCTTTATGCCTCCTCTGATGCAGGAAGAATTGCTACACGGTCAATTCCGTCTGTCTCCGTCAGTTCAACTCTTATCTCTTCCGTACGTGCGGTAGGTATGTTCTTCCCTATGTAGTCCGCCCTGATGGGTAGTTCCCTGTGTCCCCGGTCGACCAGTATAGCCAGTTGAATTGCTGCCGGACGCCCGAAATCGATCAATGCATCCAGGGCTGCACGCACACTTCGACCGGTAAACAGGACATCATCCACCAGAATAATATATTTTCCGTAAATATCAGCCGGTATTTGAGAACTGTGAACCACCGGTTTAAAGTCCATTGAGTCCAGGTCATCACGGTAAAGGCTGATGTCAAGGATGCCGACAGGCACGTCCGTACCTTCAAACATCTTGATATTGGCTGCCAGGCGTTTAGCCAGTGGATAACCGCGTGTAAGCATGCCTACCAGTACTACGTCGGACATGTTCCGGTTGTGTTCAATGATTTCGTGGGCCACGCGGGCCAGAGTGCGGCGGATGTCTTCTGCTGTGAGAACTGTTTTTAAAGGCATAAAAAACCCCTTGCCCATTGCTGGCAAGAGGTCATATAAAACATGTTTTTCAATATTCACCCCTTGCCAGCCTCTCAGGACTGAGTTAAAGGTATTTTTTTCTTACTAATTGAGCATTATACTCTCTTGTTT
>CAYLVC010000122.1:0-8077 GCA_964387005.1 uncultured Dehalococcoidales bacterium
AACACATAATCAACCGGACTACGGTGGTCTATATTCCGCCCAATGTGGTCCATGCCCCCTGGAGGCCGATCAAGCTGGTCAGACCGTTTATTTTCCTGGAAGTCAACCAGGAACTGCTGCATACCGAGAAATTCTTTCCCAACCTGCTTCCGGAGGACAAAAGGGCGCGGGTGGAATGGAGTTCATGGAAGGACGTGGGGTTTTAAACGAGTTTCGAGTCGCGGGCTGCATTAAGAAAGAGATTTTCTATCTGGTGAAATCAACTGTTTTTACGTCATTGCGAGGTTTCTAAACCCCTCCGAAGCAATCTAAGACTACTAATAAACCCACCAGCTTGAAAGTAACACAAGCCGTATGTTTTCAGGTATAAGCTAAAGTACACTCGCAATACTGTATTAGTATAGTATTTAGATTCTCACGAAAGTAATCAATATTTTTGGAGTCGACGTCCGGGTCACCAAGGGACTGCGCAAGGGGAAAAGGTGACCAGAGCCTGCTCGTCCCTGGCTCAACCGGCCGCTCGACTCGACTTTCATCCCTTAGAGTGAAGCTGACAAGTGTCATGGACGATTGCTTCAGAGGATAGCAGGTCTTTCGCAAAGACGAACTAAAGTTTGTTAACTAATACAGGTCTTTATTCCCCTGAAGCTTCGCCATCCTGGAGGTATTCGCTGCGCCACCAGGGTACCTGGAAACCTGTCCAGTGGTCGTCTTTTTCCACCCGCCGGAGAAGCGCGTTGATGGTATCCAGATTGACGAGCAGGATCTTGAGAGTGTGTTCCGCTACAATTTTGCGGGTATAGAATTCCTCGGGTATTTTGATCTGCGCGCTCAGTCTGCGGCTGGTGGCTATTTCTTTCTCCAGTTTTTCCCGGTATTCTTTCAGGGCGGCCAGGACGGCGTCTTTATCCAGGAACCCCAGTAGAAAGAGTGACAAAACAAGTTCCGAAAGGTTATCTTCCGGGGTACTGAGGCAGGAGATCAGGCTTTTCCTGATTACATCCTCTCCTTTCGGGGTAATGGAGTAAACGGTAATATCCGGCATATTACCGTTTTTAACTTTTTTACCGGAGATGAGCTTTTTACGGTTAAGGATATTGACAATACCGTATACCGTCTGGGGAGGGACATAACGCCTGATGCTGCTGCGCTTGTAGTTGACCAGCTTGATAATGGCATAGGGATTAATGGGTTTTTCGGCAATTATCCCCAGGATTAAGAGATCGGTCCGGGAAAGCACCGGATCAGTCCCTGTCCCAGTTCTTTTCAGCCGCCGCGGTCCTGCCGGCTAGCCGTCCGGAAGCCAGCATTTCGCCGGCATTAAGTCCGCCGATGGCGTAGATATTGCCGCAAATCGAGCCCATTTCCCCGGCACTGTAGAGCCTGGGAATCGGCTGTTTATAGGGATCAAGAACCTGTCCGTAGCCGTTGCGCCTGGGCCCTCCCAGGGTGTTGATGCCGCCCGGATAAAGGACGCAGGCATAGAAAGGCGGCTGGGCCACAGGCCTCATGGTTTCGACCGGCCGTCCGAATTCAGAGTCTTTTCCCTGAGCAACATAACCGTTATAGCGGTCTACCGTCTCCCTGAGAACGGCGGGGTCCACTTTGCCTCCCAGGAGACCGGCCAGTTCCTCGATAGTGTCCGCTTTTTTAATCCAGCCTTTGGCTATTTCGCGCAGATTGTCGCGGCTCCAGCCTTCGGGGACGCCCCCCAGTTCAGCGGGATAGGACTGGATGCCCAGAACATGCTGGGGATCGACGGAGCAGCAGCCGGAGAGAGCACCCAGTTGTCTCTCGTTGTCATCGAAGATCATGTAGCTGGGAACAGCGGCATAACCGGGTTCATCAATATTATATTCCATGAATTTCAACCACCAGTTGTGGTTCAGCTTCATTCCCTCGTTGGTATAGCGCCTGCCGTACTTATTGACCCACATGCCGTAGTGAAAACGCAGGAGCCAGGCGGTCCTGGACTCGGGCACCCAGATATTCATGTATCCGCAAATAGTATTCATGTGCCAGAGATCCGCCCCGGCGCGCTGGGCCATTTTAATGCCGTCGCCGGTATTATACGGCCAGCCCGAGAACTTCATGGGAAAAGGCCTGAGGTAGTTGGCCTTCATTTCTTCGTCAAATTCAAAACCGCCGGTACAAAGAATGACGCCTTTCCTGGCCTTGACGGCGATCTTTTTGCCTTCATTGAGAGCATATACCCCCAGGACTTCCCTGGTGCGGTAATCCTGTACCAGTTCTACCGCCGGTGTCCCGTAGAGTACCTGGATTTCCCGTTTATCCAGGTGTTCCTGCATGGCTTCCAGAAAGCGCTGGCCCCAGCCCTTCATAACCACATGGCCGAAAGAGTCTTTTCCAGGAAAATCATAAAAGGCCGAACTGCCGGTGCGGATAGTATGATCGATACTCATTGATTTCAACCATGCCGGAGTGCCGGCCATTTCCTGCATAAAAATCCGGCAGTCTTCCAGGGGCGTAACCGAAATACTGTTTGAGCCATCGGCATTCTCAAGTCCGCAGGAAGAGGCTGCATAAAGGTAGCGGGCAGCCCCGTCAGGATCGGTAGCAAAAGCCGCTCCCAGTCCCGAGGTACGGGTCTGGCCACCGCCGGGATAAGGCGCTTTCTCCAGGATAACGACGCTGGCGCCCAGGTCAAAGGCAGTAAGCGCAGCCGAAATACCCGATCCCCCGTTGCCGACTACAACAACATCATACTCTTTATCCCATTTGAAAGATGGCTCCATATCGTCCTCCTTAACTTTTGTGTTACGTGCCCCCTCACCTTCATCCTGACCAAAGGTCAGGCCCTCTCCCACAGGGTTGAGCCTGGCACATACCAGACACAATAGGTCGGAAAAATGATCTCAGATAAGACATATCATTAGTGTCCGCCCGGTCCGCGCCCTCCGGGGGGCTGCGGCGGCCAGAACTCTTCCGCAATATCGTTCAAGCCCAGCTCAAGCAGCTTTTTCTTACTGGGTCTGGTGGTTACCCGGTCCCAGTCCAGGGCTCCAAGGCACCAGTAATTCTGAGCATCGATATCAGCCGAAACACCTGCCAGGGGACCTATGTCATGAGGAGGCCTGCCGACCACCCTGTCCGGCATTTTCCATTTCAACTCATTGATGCCTTCGCGCAGGTTAAAGCAATGCCTTATGTTCAATATCCTCTCACCGCATTTGAGCACTTCCTCACGTGAACGGTCCCAACCGGTAACCGCGCTTAAAAAACCGGTAATGTAAAGCATAAAGTCCGCTGCCACGATATCGGCCAGGAGGCAAAAACCGGTAGAGTTAATCACTTGATAGGGGAAACTGGCAGGACCAAACTCCTCCTGGGTATGATGCCCGGGAGTAGCGTCCATTTGATAGCGGGCGGCTTTAAACGAGCCGGGGCGGCTGCCGAACCTGGGGTCGTGCATGCCCACTTCCTCTCCACCCACGTGCATGGCATATTGTTCCGAGCCTTTGCCGATCCTTTCGGCTGCTTTTTTCGAGCCGTCGGCCAGCACCGCGCCGAAGCCTTCCCGTTTGACCATTTTTTCGGTCATGCCCACGATTGCCCGGTGGTTGCCCCAGGTAAGCTCTATGCCGTCGGTATCCGCCCGGGTA
Source organism: uncultured Dehalococcoidales bacterium (assembly GCA_964387005.1). Lineage (GTDB taxonomy): Bacteria > Chloroflexota > Dehalococcoidia > Dehalococcoidales > UBA3254 > CAYLVC01. The sequence goes on from CAYLVC010000122.1 coordinate 3,624, forward strand.
ATAAGGCCTTTTTCATAGCACTCCATGGCGAAGGCAATGGTGCAGCCGGCCGAGATGGTATCAATGCCATAACAGTTGCACAGATGGTTAATCATATTAAGGGCTTCGGGGTTATTGTTAAGCAGCATCGCTCCGTAGGAACCCTGGGTCTCGTATTCCACCCGGCGGGTGCCGTGCGGATATTTGTATTCTCCAGTCCCGGCCTTCAAGCGGCTTTCGCAGCCGATAGGGCAATGCCAGCAGCCGGCCTTCCTGTCAAAATTGGCCAGCGCAGATTCACCGTTTAACCCGGAGGCATCCGGCATATCTCTGACGCCGATCCCACCCCAGTTTTTAACGGGGGTATCGCCGGCATAAACGAACCTTTCCGCCACATTGGAAGTACCGTATTTACTCAACTGTTTATCCACAAATGCCCCGGGGGGCACCGGCCCGGCTATCGCATCCAGGTGAGCCCTTCTCCATTTAAGGACTCCCTCCGGATCAGCCACAACCACCGGTTGATTACCCCTGCAAGCCATGGCTTTCAGTCTCTTGGAACCCATCACCGTGCCCATCCCCATGCGCCCTGCCACGGCGCCTCTGTCGGTGACAATGCAGGCCAGCAGAGACAGGACTTCTCCGGGAGGGCCGATGCTGATGCTCTCCGTCTCTTTTCCGTGTTCGGCCTTGATCATGTCCTCAGTCTCAAAACAGTTCTTACCCCAGAGGTGTGAGGCATCCCTGAGCTCGGCCTTGCCGTTGTCGATAAAAAGGTAGACCGGTTTCTCGGAAATGCCCGTAAAGAAGACAGCATCATATCCTGAGAATTTGAAGTGAGGAGCGAAGTGACCGCCCCCGTTGGAATCTCCCCACCCACCGGTCAGGGGGGACTTGGCCACCACTTCCCAGCGGGAACCAAAAGTAACCTGAGTACCGGTAAAGGGTCCGCTTAATACGCCCAGAATATTATCGGGTCCCAGAGGGTCCACACCGCCCTTCATGCGGCTGTAAAGCACCCTGGCCCCTATGCCGTATCCTCCGAGGAAATCCCTGTAGAGTCTTTCTTCGGGATATTCTACCTTGATCTCTCCCGTGGATAGATTTACGTTCAGGAATTTGCCCATGTATCCCCTGGCCAACTGTCCACCTCCGTGATGACAAGAATAATTTGTCTAAATAATAAATATTAGCAATATATTACTATTATTCCGGTGTTAAAGGCAATCCCCCGCCGGCGTTAATAGACTCTCCCGTGACGTAGTCCGAAAGCTCCGAAGCCAGGAATAAAGCCACCCCGGCGATATCCTCGGGTTTACCCATACGGAGCAGAGGTACTTTGGCTGCCAGTTTGGCAAAAAAGGCTTCGCTGTCCGCCTCGTTCACACCCTGCAAGATTTCATGAAAAAACTCCGAGCGGACCGGTCCGGGCAAAATGGCATTAACGCAGATATTGAAAGGGGCCAGCTCAAAAGCCAGATTAACAGTCAGGGCAATTACGCCGCCTTTGGCTGCGTGATAATGGGCAATGGAGTCAGGTGGATGGACAGCGCCCATAGAGGACAAATTGACGATTTTGCCGTATTTCCGGGCTTTCATATGGGGAATAACCGCTTTGCAGCATAAAAACTGGCTTTTGAGGTTAAAATCGACGATTTTATCCCATTGGGTTTCGGAAATATTCTCGATGCCCCCGGCTTTACGATCGCCTGTAGAACCTTCTCTGGCCCCCACCACTCCCCCTGCGTCATTGACCAGAATATCTACCTTCCCGAACCGGCTGATGGTCTTTTGCACCATTTCATTTACCTGCCGGCCATCGGTCACATCGCAATGCACAAAAAGAGCTTCCTGACCCATAGCACAGATATCCTGGGCTGTTTTCTGTCCGGCAGGATCAGAGATATCGCAGACCACCACCGAGCAACCTTCGGCGGCAAATTTCCGGGCGGTAGCTCTGCCGATTCCCACCGCAGCTCCGGTAATAATAGCCACTCTTCCGTTTAATAACACCTGTTCAGCCTCCTTATAACAATTCAAGTATGCTATTTTAGCCTATTTGCGGCTGGGACCTCAACGACTTGATGATATCCTGGCAAACACTGTAAAAGAGCAACTGGTCAATGGAATATAGAAGTATCCTCGTGCCCTTTTTGATCGTATCCAGCGCGTTTTCAGTGGAGAAGGCCATATCCATAATAGGAACGCCGGTCTTCTGAGAAAGGGCTGTTACCTTGGCCGCGGACTCTTTAACAAAGGGATGGTTGCGGTCAGCTTTTTGTCCGGGTTTGGCCAGGGAATAAGCCAGGTCTCCCATACCGGTGCCGATGGCATCTATTCCGGGTTTCAGCATGGAAAAGATCTCTTCAGCGTTATTGAATCCGGAGACATCTTCAAGCAGGGGAATGATCATGGTATTCTGGTTGCAGTATTCAATATACTGCTGGAAAGTGGCGCCTGCGTAGCCCGCTGCCCGTATCGAGGGGCAGACCCCGCACTTGCCTTCCGGGCCGTAGCGCACGGCATCAATCAGCTTACGGGCATCCTGAGACGTTTCGATATGCGGCACTACTATTCCCTGTGCGCCGGCTTCCTGGGCCTGGCGGGCCAGCGCTGGATCGTTCTCCATGATCCTGACGATAGTGGTGATGCCAGCAGCATCCGCCGCCCGGATACAGTTTTCCATGGTCTCGGAACTGAACCGGCTGTGCTCCATATCAAACATGTAAAAATCAAACCCGGTACAGCCCAGTATTTCAATGATGCTCGGGTTGCCGGTATTGACCTCCATGCCCACGGGGATTTTTCCTTTGGCCAGCGCCTCCAGGATACGGTTTACTCTCGGTTTGAATGACATTTGCTCCCTCCCAAAATATTATTGACATTACTGAAGATATAGTCTTATAATCAATATTCTATTATACTACTATGCAACGAGAGTATTTACAAGATGGACTTTCTCGCATATCCCGGCCTGAGCCGGATGTGATACAGTCCCGCTTCAATCTCATGAAATATAAAGCGAAAAGAGAGATTTAATAAATTCAGGAGAAAAAGATGAATCAGATACCCCAGCAAGCGGATGCCGTGATTATCGGAGCAGGTGTTTCAGGCCTGGCGGGGGCGGTGACCCTGGCGGAGGGGGGCGCTTCGGTAATTGTTTTCGAAAAACAGCCATCGATCGGGGGCACATCGGTCAATTTCCGCGGCATATTTGCGGTGGAAAGCGAGATGCAGCGTGCAAGGTATATTACCTACAGCCGTGACCAGGCCTTCAGGAACATCATGGAATACAGCCACTGGCGGGCCAATCCAAGGCTGGTCAGGGCGGTGGTAAATGAGTCCGCGGGGACCATAGCCTGGCTGAAGAAGCTGGGAGTGATATTTCTGACGGCCTCAACCAACCTGCCCGGTTCGCCTGAAACATATCACGTAGTCGAAGGTGCGGGTGAAGCAGTGATCAAAATACTGGCAGCCAGAGCCAGGAACCTGGGGACAATCATTTTGACCGGTGTCCCGGTGAAACGGGTACTCAAAACGGACGGGCGGATATCGGGGGTGATTGTTGAGACAGACGGGCAGGAAGTGCAGGTTACATCCAGAACTGTACAGGTAGCCAGCGGGGGATATGCCAACAACAGTGACTGGATTGAAAAATACGCCGGTTTTGAGCTGGGGGTGGATGTAATTCCGGTTGGGAACACAGGCAAGATGGGAGACGGCATCCGCATGGCTTTTGAAGCCGGAGCGGACGAAGAAGGACTGGGACTGCTGGAAGTACTGCGGGACGGACACATCGATCAGTCGCAATCTCAGCAACTGGGGCTTACAGTCGTCCAGCCGTATCTCTGGGTCAACGACCAGGGAGAGCGGTTCTGCGACGAAGGCATAACCTACTTCGACACCACCATGGGCAACGCCAGTGTGAGAGAAAAAGGAAGAACTTTCAGCGTCTTCGATAGTTCACTGAAACGCTACATGATAGAGCAGGGGGTGGATAAAGCCATGGCTCCGGATTCCCCTCCCGGCACCAGACTGACCAACCTGGACAGGGAGCTGGAAGAAGCGCTCATACATCAAAGCTCAGTGGTATTCAAGTCCGGCTCAATCGAGGGACTGGCAGAGAAAATGGGAGTAGACCCCGTAAAACTTACGGCCACGGTTGAGGAATATAACCGCTTCTGCGCACAGGGGTATGATGAGCTATTTGATAAGGAAAGGAAATACCTGAAGCCGGTAAAGGGACCGGAATTCTACGCCATTAAGGCCCAGACTGCCTTTTTGGGCACGATGGGAGGGATAAAAATCAACCAGAAGGCCGAGGTAATAGACAGGCAAAAAGCGGCGATACCCGGGCTGTATGCGGCTGGTTTTGATGCGGGCGGGATGTACGGGGACAGCTACTGCATCAACAGTTCCACCGGACTTTCCTCCGGGTTTGCGGTCAACTCGGGCCGCATTGCGGGAAAAAGCGC
>CAYLVC010000123.1:0-3325 GCA_964387005.1 uncultured Dehalococcoidales bacterium
ATTCGTTTTAATGAAACTCCAGGGGCATCCTACCAGGATAACGGCTTTCATTTTCAGACTCTAGCCATGGCTTCCAAGGTTTATTTTGTAAACAAGGCATTTTATATGAACAGGCGGGACAATCCCGGTTCGTCTGTAAAAAGTAAAGATAAAGTATTTTGTATGTGTAATGAATATGAGTTTATCAGGGACTTTTTAAATAGAAATCCAGTTTTACAACAAAAATTCATGCCTGTGTACTGGTTCAGAAAATTCCATGCTTATTTATTTACATATGAACGCATATCTGAAAAATTTAAAAGAACATTTTTAGAACGGTTCAGCCTGGAATTCAAACGTGGGCTTGCCGATGGCGAGTTAGACCGGAAACATTTTAAACCGCATGAATGGTCTGAACTCCAGGCTATTATTGAAAATCCTGATGCCTACTATAGACGTACGTTCCTGCATCGCAAAATCAGACCAGTGGCGAAAAAAATATTACTATCAAATAGAATTACTCTCCTTCTTTATCATTTTTTTGAAAAATGATAAAGAAGATATATTTTGGACAGAAAGTGGAAAGCCAAGAAGAGACTTATATACAAATAAAGGACAATATCCGGTAATATGAAGGCTCAAGCAAAAATTTCGGTAATAATCCCTGTATATAACGCGGAGAAATACCTCGGTGAATGCCTGGACAGCGTAATCAGGCAGAGTGTCAAGGAAATTGAAATTATCTGCGTGGATGATGGATCAACTGACAGTTCCGGTGTTATTTTGGGTGACTATGCTCAGAAAGACAGCCGCATTGTAGTAATCAATCAAAGCAAGAACAGTGGAGCCGGCATCTCGCGCAATCTTGGAATGGATAAAGCCGGTGGAGAATACCTTCATTTCCTGGATGCCGATGATTATCTGGTAGAGCACGCCTATGAAAATCTATATATCCGGGCAAAGGAATACGATCTCGACCTGACAAAGGCCAGGGCATACGGCATTGATGCTGCAACTGGTGGGACTATCGAAGTTCCAAGGTATAGTATGGCAACGTTATCTTCCGGAGATTTCAACAGGGTTACAAATTTACATAATAATCCGGCACTATTTATGAATGTAGCGGTTACTCCCTGGAGCGGACTATACAAACGCTCTTTCGTAAATGAACACAACCTCCACTTTTACGATTTGACCTGTGTCAATGATCGCTCTTTTTATGTCTCTGTGATAATCAACGCCAGGGCTGTAATGTTTGTAGACCAATATTTACTGGTGCACAGGACCAACATACCCACTTCACTGGTCGGACGCAGAGCTCAGCATTTTGACTGTCACTTCAAATCTTATGAAATAATCGAACAATTATGCGCAAAGCTGCCTGTGAAAACCAGGTCTTTGATCCTGGAAAGCGAGATAAACGACATGTTTGTCTGGTATAGAAAATTTCAAAATGAACATATTTTTGAGAGACAGATTTACGAACAAACAAAAGAATTTATCAGAAACCTGGATGTCTCGGATTTTGAAGGCGGAATTGAAAAATGCCGGTGGTATAAACAATATTGCGAATTGATCGAAAAACAAGAAAGCGGCAGTTGCACCGGTTTTCGGGGGCTATTTCGACGAATGTTAAAATGAGGATAGGTAGATTGCCGGATTTGCCAAAGATCTCAGTCATAATGCCTGTGTATAATGCAGAGCGGCACCTGGATGAATGCCTGAACAGTCTGACCAATCAGACAATTAAAGAAATTGCAATAATTTGCGTCAACGACGGCTCAACAGATGGATCATCAGGTATCCTGGAAAAGTACGCAAAAGTTGATAGCAGAATAGCCATAGTAAACCAGGAAAACGCCGGCGCTGGCGCCGCCCGCAATAGAGGTCTGGAGTTAGCCCGGGGAGAGTATCTGTCTATTTTGGACTCCGATGATTTTTTCGAACCCACAATGCTGGAGAAAATGTATAACCGTTCGGTTGTGACAGGGGCTGACATAACTATTTGCAGAAGCAAAAAATTCAATCAAGAAAAAAATATATACGAACCGATGGAATGGTCAATTAAAAAGCAGTTACTACCTGTTCATGATCCTTTCTCGTACAAAGATGTTTCAAAATATCTTTTCACCTTTTGTGTGGGTTGGGCCTGGGACAAGCTATATAATGCTGAATTTGTAAAACGCAGTGAATTGAAATTTACAACTTTAAGAACTTCCAACGACCTGGGATTTATTTTTCTTTCACTGGCAAAGGCCTCCAAAATTTCGATAATAGATGAAGTCCTGGTATACCATCGAACGAATAACGATACCTCGATTTCCCGCACAAGACATAAGTCATTGGACTGTTTTTATCAAGCTGCGCTTTCCCTGCGGGATGATCTGGTAAGTATAGGGATTTTCTCTGAAGTGGAACAGGCTTTTGTTAACTGGGCACTGCATTTTTCACTGTGGAACTTGAATACTATCAGCGGGCCTGCTCAAAAAGAACTTTATCACAAACTTTGCCAGGAGTACTTCAGAGGACTTGGTATTGAAGAACATCCGAAGGAATACTATTTTAATCAGGATGAATATGTTCAATATGAAACAATAATAAATAACACATATTTCCGTTTTAAAAACAACTCTCAGCTTATAAAACTGGCAGCGCAATTCATGGATTCATATAAAAAAGAAGGGCTTAAAGCCACACTGGGAAAAGCGAAACACAGAATACTGCGCAATAATGATGTAAAAAAATAGCAGGCTGTATTGGGGTCTTGATAAAATAAAAGGACAGTTTTCTTTTAAACAATAATGAAGCTAAATTACGATTGTATTGTCATAGGAGCGGGTTTTGCGGGCGCTACTGTAGCCCGCGAACTGGCAGAGCGAGCTGGCAAAAAGATTCTGGTCCTGGAAAAGCGCTCTCATATTGGCGGCAATGCCTATGATTTCACAGATGACAACGGCATACTGGTCCATAAATATGGACCGCACATCTTTCATACCAACAGTAAAAACATTTATGCTTATTTGTCCCGGTTCACCGGATGGCGGCACTATGAGCACAGGGTTATGGCTAGCGTATACGGGACATTGATGCCCGTGCCTTTTAATCTCAGGTCTTTGACAATTGCTTTTAGTGAGGAAAAGGCCGCCAGATTACAAACAATTTTAGTCAACATCTTTGGGAAGGAAACGAAGGTTAGCATCCTGGAATTGAAAAAGAGCTCCGACCCGGATTTAAAAGAGCTGGCCGATTACGTGTACCGGAATATCTTTCTTTATTACACGCAAAAACAATGGGGGACAAAACCGGAAGACCTTGATCCATCGGTTACTGCCAGGGTGCCGGTGTT
>CAYLVC010000123.1:3425-8072 GCA_964387005.1 uncultured Dehalococcoidales bacterium
TGCGGGAATGCCTTGACAGTGTGATCAACCAGTCTTTTCGTGATATTGAAATAATCTGCATTGATGACTGCTCCAGGGATAAATCACATTTCATACTCGAAGAATACGCCGCTAAAGATGAACGATTTAGGATTTTAACTAACGCTGTTAATCTGAGAGCGGGTGAATCCCGCAACCGGGGTATAAGGGAAGCCAGGGGGGAATATATTCATTTTCTGGATGCGGATGATTACCTGGCGCCGGATGCCTACGAGGTATTGTACCGGAAAGCTTCTCAATACAACCTTGATCTGGTAAAAGCCAGGATCCACGGTATAGATGCGGTAACATCGAAAAAGCAGTATGATCCGACTTATGACTTTTCAGGCCTCACAAAAGCTGATTATAATGTCATCCTGACTTTTACTCAAATGCCGGACAAATTTTTGGGCATTTCAGTTACACCCTGGAACGGTCTATACAAACGTTCTTTACTGTTGCAAAACAACCTTTATTTTAACAGTCTTAAGTGCGTAAATGACCGTTCTTTTTATGTAGCGGTGATCCTCAAGGCGCAAACTGTTATGTTTATCGACAGGTACATTCTGTTTCACAGAATCAACAATCCCAAATCGCTGGTCGGCGTGAGGGCAAAGAATTTTGACTGTCATTTCAAATCATACGGTATTGTGAAGGAAATGTGCGACGAAATGCCGCCGCAAACAAAATATCTGGTTTTGGAAAATGAGCTTGCCGATATGTTTTTCTGGTATCGCAAATATCAAAACGAACATATTATGGAGAAAGAAATATACCTGCAAACCAAAGCCTTTATTGATAACCTGGATGTTACTCCTTTCGGAGAAAATCTCTCAGGCTGCCGCTGGTATAAACAGTATCTGAAAATTAAAAATCCGGATGCCTACTATAAAAAAGCGATTATACCGCGCAAATTTCAAGATGATGTTTTAGTTTTTTTGGCAACTCATAAAATGACTGTTAACGTCTATAAGTTCCTGGTAGCATGGGAAGAAGAGGGTTTAAAAACCGCCGTCAGGAAAGCCATAAAGTGGATTTTTTACCGGAGATAACAACCCGGATGTTTTACCCTCCTGAACAGTTCAAGTGAGGGTTGCCAGGGCATCCTGAAAATGATAATGTTATTTCAATTTGGAATAGCTTAAAGTAGATAGTACACATAAAGAAGGGTGTGGATAGTGGCATTCGTGTTGTGTATTAGCTGGTCAAGATAAGAATGAGAGTACTGATAGGTACCCTGGTTTATCGCGCGGGAGCTTATGCTCTTGATAAATTTTTAGCGAATCAAAAAGAGATCCAGCAGAATTATCCTGGCAGTGAACTGGTATTGGCAACCGCAGAGACCACATTCATGCCGGAATTGCAGAGTTTGATCAACCAGCAGGTACTAAAGGGATGTGTACTGTATTACAAGGTAGAAAGACCGGTCTATGCTAAAAGCCGGCTCTGGAACATATCCAGCGGGAGAGATACGATTCGCCGGTACTTTTTATCTCAAACTCAGGCGCAGGCCTTGCTGTTTCTGGACTCGGATATGACTTTCGACTCTCAAATTGTAAATATCCTGGAAAAAGAGATGGAGGGGTATGATGCTGTTTTCAGTGGATATCAACTAAAAGATTTTGGAATCGGTCTGGCTGGCGCAGGCTGTCTCATGCTTTCAAGAAAAGCCTCAGAGAAAATACAAATTAGATGCATTGAATTTAAAAACGGCGACACGATATTTGAAGATAATCTGATTGAAATGGACCTGTTCAGCCAGAGATGCCGCATTAAGAAGGGTTTTTTTCTTTCAATCGATCATTTTACCAGCCCAATTGAAACAAAACACACCAGTCCACAAAGGGTAGGTCTGGTGAAACAAGTAACCAATCATCCATTGTTAAGATACGGTCTGCTCAGAATGAGTGTTTTGTTCCGGCGGAATATTCCCTGGAGACTGTTTGTTTTATATTCCAGAATATTCAAAAACTGAGGTATGGTGTTTATTTTTTGCTGAAGAAGTCAGGCAAACCTGATGATTTACGTTCTGCATGGTTAGTTCAAAGAGTCAGTTTTTCAGGTTAAGGTAATTGAGTCAGGAATGTCTATAAAAATCGGCGTGGTCTATCCTTTTGACCTCTTGCATATGTATGGAGGGTCCAGCCGGCGCATTGGAGCCGACCTGAAGGCTATGGCGTTGGCAGGCTTCAACGTCCGGGTATTGTTCCCGACCAGAGCCGGCAGGGCTGCCTTGCTGCAAAGCAGCCGCGAGCTCAAGGTGGACTTCCGCACCTATTTCAATATGCAAAGCATGTCATTTTTATCCCAGAAAGTGAGATTGCTGATCGACGAATATGGTCAGCTATGCAGTCCTTTCTTCCTGGGGAGTTTACATAATGCACTCAGCGATATTGAGATCGTGTTTACTCATTACCCCAACTTCCCCTCTGTGAGTTTTGTTATGGGAAAGAGTCTGCCTGTCGTCTACATTGCCCACAATTTTGAATACGGCCTGATGAAAACGACAACCTCGAACCCGCTGTTCCATGGAATTACTCGCCTGTGTGAAAAAGCAGCCTGTCAAAGGGCAGCCAGGGTGTTATGTGTATCGGAAGATGATAAAACCAGGTTTGTTGAAACCTATCATATTCCGGCGGAGAAAGTGCTGGTATTCCCCAACACCATCGATATAGAATACTTTTCATCCGTCAGCAGTCGATACGACAAAGCGGCAGAGAGAAAGATGCTGGGTCTTAGTCCGGATGCTTTTGTCATGATGTTTTCAGGCAGAATGGACTACCGTCCCAATGCGGAAGCCCTTGGCTTCATCATGAATTACCTGGTACCGGAAATTGAAAAATCCGGGCGGAGATTTCAGCTTGTTGTTGTGGGAGCGCAAATACCACAATACTATTTTATGCGGAAGAGGAAAAATGTCTTTCTGTTTTCCGACGTACCGGACATGGGCAGGTTTTTTGCGCTTGCCGATTGTATGATAGTCCCCTTGAGCAAAGGCAGCGGAACACGCATTAAGATACTGGAGTCCTTTGCAGCAAAACTGCCAGTAATTTCCACGGCTAAAGGTTGTGAGGGAATCGGTTGCCGAGATGGTGAGCATCTCTTGCTGGCTGAACTCGGAGCACAGGATTTTATCAGCAAGGCTGCTGCCCTGGCAGAAAATGCCGGATTGCGGGCGAGGCTGGTGTCGAATGCTGGAGAACTGGTCTCAAGGGATTACTCTCTGGCGGCAATCAGCTCGCTTTACCAGAAGCTGGTCGATGAAATGATATCCAATCAGATTTATTAATGTCAGCAATTCCAGGGCGGGTCGTTGCTTGACTGCAAGTTGACCGGAGGCTGGGGAATATTGCTGTGTGAGATAAATATAGCCTGCTTGATCCAGTAGTATTCCCGAGTATTCATATGGTACACTGTGAAAGCGGGTTTTGGCGGTTATTTTCAGGTTTCGATCCGCTTTCGCCAGCCATGTTAATTGGAGACCAGATTAATCAGGAGTACAAGATGCTGCCCAAACAGGTCAGTATAATCCTTCCGGCCTTAAACGAAGAAGTCACTATTGCCAGAGTTATTGAAGAGATCCCCAGAATTGAAATTGAAAGCATGGGCTACCGTGTGGAAATCGTGGTAGTGGACAATAATAGTACAGATAAAACAAAAAGCGTGGCTGAGAGCAAAGGCGCCAGGGTAATCCATGAGAGCGTGAGGGGAAAAGGACGGGCTATAGCCACTGCTTTCAAGTCCGTAGATGGTGATTTTTTGTTTATTTTGGATGCGGATTTGACCTATCCTGCCGGATATATTCCCGGCATGCTGGCGCTGCTGGAAGAAAACGATGTGGTACTGGGATCAAGGCTCAAAGGGAAGATGGAAAAAGGAGCCATGTCCATAATAAACCGGGTTGGGAACCATATGCTGGCTTTTATGGCCAATACTCTCTACGGCACAAGGGTGAGCGACCTGTGTACAGGATACTGGGGATTCAGGCGCGAGGTAGTCAAAAATCTAAAGATGGATGCCTCCGGATTCGATCTGGAGGCTATTATGTTTGCCCAGATAGCCAGGAAGCATTACCGCATAGCTGAAGTACCGATAACCTATAGAAGAAGGAAGACCCCTTCAAAACTGAACAGTCTCAGAGATGGTTATCTTATTGGCAGGACTTTGATTGCCAGGAGGTTTAATAAATAGAGACAGTACAGAATAACTCGGTAAACATGACAGTGGTTGTTTGTACTCACAGCCTGGACAATTATCCCAATTTGAAAGAAACACTGGCCAGTATCTTGTGCCAGACCCTTTGCCCGGAGGAAATAATAGTGGTAGTGGATGGCAACTCCGGGCTGGCTGAAAAAATCAGGGCGGATTTCAGCCTGCAGAAAAACATATGTACTATCCTCCTGGAAAAAAACAGGGGGATCGCCAGTGCCAGGAATGCCGGTATTCTTGCTTCCAGGGGCGATATCATTGCCTTTATTGACGATGACGCCGTCGCCGACCGGAACTGGTTGAAGGAACTTACAGGTGTTTATGGAGAATATGAGGCTATAGCGTCCGGAGGGAAAATCCTGCCCAGATGGACTGATGGTGCCTGTCCTGACTATTTCCCGGAAGAATTGTACTGGCTGG
>CAYLVC010000124.1:0-6362 GCA_964387005.1 uncultured Dehalococcoidales bacterium
AAATCCAGTTTTTTGCGGGGGTTGAAGAGACCGCTACCGTCAGTGGCGTCGATTTTGAAATCATAGCTTATCCCCAGGGAACAAATATCCTGATGGTTCTGGCTAATTCAGGTTATACGAAGTTTGCCAAAGGTGATGGCTGCCTGGCCAGGATTCACTTCACAGCTCTTCAAAAGACCGGCAGCTTTAACCTTGGTCTGTTTAAAAACAAGCTTTTTGATTCCCATTCCCTGGATATACCCTGCGAATGGCAGTCCGGCTCGGTAACAGTCAACGCTCCCTAGTCTGTCCTGCAAAGCAGAGAGGGCTGCTGGTTTTTCACAGCAGCCCTTGAGTATCCTGCGGATATATATTATCATCATATACAAGGCGAAGCCTGAACAGGCCTCGCCTTGTGAGTTGAAAAAGAGGCGAATAAACGAATGAAAAATAACTTTAAAACCCGTTTACTCTGGGTATTCCTGGCAGGCCTTCTGGCCATACCCATATCGATCTCCGGCTGCGGCGTCAAGCCCGCGGCTACCACACAGCCGTTCACCCCGCCTGCAACTGCCGATTTGACGGATATTCCGTCTTCACTGCCTCCGTCATCAACCTCTCCAGGCACAGTACAGCCCGCTTCTCCTTCATCCTCCGCTTCACCGGATAATACTGCTTCAAACCCTGCTTCTTCAACATTGGCTATCAGCGGAACGGAAGCCGAGGCCATCCTGGCATCCATCAGGGAGGGTGCAGTCTCTGTTTCCAGCTACCGACTTAACAGGAATATTGAACAAGAGGTTTCCTCACCCGGCACCACTACCCAGGGTACCTACAGGATATACAGCCAGTTTGTCATGAATGTGCCCAACCGCATCCTTGAAATGACCAATGCCATCAACCTCAAACAACCGGTTGGTCAACCATCCTGGCCGATGATAGAGAACGCCATTTTTATCAAAGATGACTATATGTATATCCAGGGGCTTTTCCCGGATGATCCACAAGCCTGGAAAAAGACCCCCTTAACAACAGAGGCCTGGCAAATGTACAACCAGGCTGAATTCCTTATCAGTTTTGTTAAGCCCGGAAGTATTTCAGGAATCTATAATGTTATTGAAAAAAGCGGCAGCAGTTCAAACAACGAAATACTGGTTGAAATCAATCCTGATTCATCGGAGTTATGGTCATTCATCGTTAATCAACCTGGAATACAGCTGCCGAAAGCCCCTCCGGAGCATGTTTCTTATGACAGCTTTATGAAATCCACCGGTTTCAAGATCTGGTTTGACCGGAAGACCGGCTTGCCGCAGAGGGTTGTTGCAGGTATTGATGTAGAAATAAAACCTGACATAATGCCTTCATTAAAGAATTCCTTCCTGTCTTCAGTTAAGGTCAACCTGTCATTCAGCGAATACAATCTGCCGGTATCCATCGTGATTCCTTCGGAGGCGCTACAGTCTGACGAGCTATCCCTGCAAAAAGCGGAATAAGTTGATACCCGGCAGTAAAGCTGTGACGGCTTTTCTGCCGGCGGTTTTTGAGATTTGTATTGGGTATTGCCGTCTACTCCCTGTCCATTGACATTACGGCTGAAATTGCACTTTATGTAACAGAGGCCTTCAAACCCTCGGGTTTGAAGGCCTCTACATTATATATAATGAAGAACTAACCGGTTGAAATAGTAAGGTAATCCCGGCTTACATCGTAGTAGTTTGAATTTGAGGTGCTCCTGATTTTGATAGTGTATTCGCTGCCGGAGGGCAGCACCGGGACTTTCCAGCTATAGGAACCCGATCCGTTGCTGCCTATCGGAGTACCCGAAACTATTGTCCTGTAAAGCATTCCTTTCCTTTGAAGCTCTATCCTGACGACGCTGCCGGGGTTTTCCGTATAGCTCCAGGTAATATTGTGGACGGCTCCTGCCTGCCAGGTCTCTCCCCCTTCGGGTGATGTCAGTGTCAGGGTAGGTTTTTCCGGCTCAGCTAACACAAAATAGCCATCGCTCAAACCGCTGTATGAGGTCTTACTGATGCTATAGACCTTAACTGAGTACTGGCTGCCGGCTGAAAGATTGGTTGGGACTGTCCAGTTATAAGACCCCTGTCCATTATTGCCAATTGAAGTTCTGCTTACTATGGTCCTGTTAAGCGACCCGTTCCTGTAGAGTTGAATTCTAACGGTAGTCCCGGGGTTTCCTGAATATCTCCAGGCGATTGTCTGCGGCTTACCCATTTTCCAGGTATCTCCACTTAAAGGCGCCGTCACTGTTATAGTGGGCAACTCTGCGGCCAGTATTGTGAATTGCGGGCTTTGATCATAATAAGCGGACTTGCTGGTACTGTAAATCTTGATGGAATAATCATTGCCGGCGGGGACCGTTTCCGGCACCGTCCAGCTATAGGAACCCTCCCCGTCGATACCTTTTGATTTATTGGATACCACTGTACAATATAATTTTTGTCCCCTGTACAACTGAATTCTGACGTAGGTCCCGGGGTTTTCCGTGTATCTCCAGGAAATATTCCAGGTTTTTCCAGCCTGCCAGGTCTCACCTCCGCCGGGAGAAGCCACGGTTATCGTGGGCAAAGGCGGTCCGAGGATTGAAAAGCCACCGTTACTGCAACCATAACATGCATTATTGCTGGTACTGGTTACCCTTATGGAATAATTGCTGCCGGGTGTAGTTTTGGACGATATTCTCCATTCGTAGTACCCCTGTCCACCCGTACCGGTTTTTACTTTGGAAGCCAGCGTACTTTTTAAACTGCTTCCTTGATACAGCTGGATCTTAACATATGATCCCGGGTTGCCGGTATAGGTCCATGAAATGCCGGCGGATGTTCCTGTCTGCAAAGCCTCACCGGCATCTGGTGAAATTACAGTTATTTCGGGCAAAGGGGCGGGTATTATGCTAAAGAAAGCATCGCTGTAATCACAATATACTGCATTGGCTGTACTGGTCAATTTGATGGTATAGCTGCCGCCTGGTGTAATTGTTGACGGGACTGTCCATACATACGACCCCTGCCCATTGCTGCCGATGCTGGCTTTAGATGCCAGGGTGCTTTTCAGGCTGCCTCCCTGGTACAACTGTATCTTGAGGTATGACCCCGGGTTTCCGGTATAGGTCCAGGTGATGGTTCCGGATGTGCCAGCCTGCCAGGTCTCATCACCATTGGGTGAAACCACATTGATTACAGGTAAAGCTGCACCATTGATGGTAAAGTATCCGTTGCTGCTATCATAACAGTCAGGATAAGCGGTACTCACAATTTTTATGGTATAGTTGCTGCCGGGTTCAATAGTCGTTGGAATTGTCCAGTCATATGAACCCCTTTCACCGTAGCCAACCGGTGTGCTTGATACTACACTCCTGCTATAGTTGCCCTTGTTGAAAAGCTGGAGGGTTACATAAGAACCCGGATTCCCTGAATAGTTCCACTCCAGGCGGTGAGTTGTGCCTGACAGCCAGGTCTCCCCACCATTGGGAGAGGTCAATTTCAGCCCGGGCAACTCTGAAGTAGCGATAGTGAAATAGCTGTTGCTGGCATCGGAAATACTGCTGTTTTCCAGGCTGCTGATTTTTACGGTATAGGTTTGTTCTTCCACCAGGGATCCGGGTATTGTCCAGGCATAGGAACCCTGTCCACTGCTGCCGGTGGACACACTGGAAGCTATGGTACTGTTAAGGCTTCCTCTTCTGTATAGCTGTATTTTAACATTCGAACCGGGGTCACCTGTAAAGCTCCAGGTAATGTTCCGGGTAGAGCCTTTTTGCCAGGTCTCCCCGCCATTGGGGGAAGTCACTGTCATTGAGGGAGGATCGGTTCCTCCGCTGATGCTGAAGTTGTTATTGCTATAATCATAGCAGCTGCTGTTGCTTGAGCTGGCAACCTTGATTTTATAGTCACTCCCATTAACCAGGGTAGTGGGTATATTCCAGGAATACGAACCACTACCGCCGCTGCCCACCGAAGTACTGGAGATAATAGTCTGTATCAAAGATCCCGCCTTATAAAGCTGTAAACTGACAAATGATCCCGGGCTTCCGCTATAACTCCAGGAAATAGTCTTTTTCAGACCGGCCTGCCATTTCTCTCCACCGTTGGGTGTATTCAGAATGATTGAAGCCGAAGCTGACCCGGTATAGATCCACTGTATTCCCTGCCGGTCTTCGCTGCTTAGAGTTCTTTTTAGGCTGCCGGTCGAGCCGAAACCGTACATAACCTTGGAGGTATCTCCGGGGTAACCCGCCAGGTTGCCGTAAAGGTCCCTTAAATTCAGCCAGTGACCAAGCTCGTGCAGGGTTATGCTTTCAATATCCATGCCGGAACCTGAGGTACTCCAGGAGTAATATTTGTTAAACTCAATATCGGCTTCCACTATATTGCCGCCGCTGTACCAGTATATCGCCTGGCCGATAACACCGCCGGAACCCATATTGACCCACATGATCTCATTGCGTGAGTTGTAACCATAAGCGGTAGTGCTGGTAGTACCCTCATAGCTGAAACTGAAGCCGCTGCCGGAAACGTTGCTCCAGGTAGACGCCGCGGCTCTGACAGCCGCTATCGAGCCTGCTGGGTCCGAGCTATAGGGATTCACATAATATTTTACCACGGGACTGGCGCCGGCCCACTTGACTCCTCCATATGAAAAAGTAACAGCAAAGGGATATTTGCTGCTGTCAATACCGGAAGAGGTACGCACATACAACCATCCGCTGCTGGCGCTGGCAGCATATCCGCCAACCGTACCGATGGGGACTTTTACCACTATGTTGTTATTGCTCCATGATACTATGTTGCCAGCTATTGAAGCCTCTCCGTTGCAATAAAAAAAGTAGACCGTTCCGGCAGTGCTGCCGAAACCGCTGCCCGAAATAGTAACTGGACTGTCTGTACCGGCAGAGGCAGAAGAGGGTGATACCGAAGTTATCACAGGACTTGAGGTTAAGGCCGCTGCTGCACTGGCGTAATCAGAAGAATTTTCGATCGTTAGGCCAGCGGCGGTTGCCTGAGCTTTACCGGCAACCATCGTTTTAAGATCGTCCAGTGTAGTTGCACCGTCAGCCAACTCACCCTTACCCAGGGTATACTTACCCTTGTTCAATCCGTATATTTCAAACGTACCGTCTTTCTGACCGGACAGTAATACGGCCAATCTTTCGCCGGGAATAAACCAGGGGGTGCCGGTTACAACCTGTGTAATCCCTTCCACCTCTCCACCCGGCACAACCAGGGTGACAGTACTATCCTTTATCTTCCCTTTTAACTTTTTTTCAATCTGAAGCGTTACCGACGAATAAATACGGGTATGTTCATCGTTCCAGCGGCTGACCTGCCGTTCTACCTGACCGATAACGATTGAATCGGCTCCTTCAACCAGCAGTTCAAACTCCGATAACGGCTTATCCGCCTGTACACTCCCCGAAAAGCCTGAGATTGAGATCAATACTATAGCTAAAACCAGTAGCAGGCTACCCAGCCGACGCATATGTTTCATCACCAGATCTCCTTTATACACACTTCCAACCCTACCCTTACAAGGATAACGATTAAATACCATACACCCTAATACAAAAATATGTCAATAGTCTGATCGTACCGCTGTTTTTGTTAATTCTCCGGATTCCGGCTGAATTCAACCTCAATTACACACGGTATGTATATATTTTCTCATTATAATTTTAGAAACCGGTACTAAAATACCGGTATTATATTACCATTCATACATAGCGGGTCAAATATTCCTTTTTAGCCCGGTAGTTACTGCACACAATGACTTTTATTGCATTGTGATTCAATATCCCAAAAGGTTAATGGGGATAATTTTAAACCTGCAATGTTAAGAAATAGTTATTATTACAGGCGTATGTGCTGGGATTACCGGGTTTTGCGGGTGTGCAATAAGAAATATTCAACGAACCCTGTTGCAGTTGCTGACAACTCTTTAGCTCAGAGCTACTCCACGGTCACGCTTTTGGCCAGATTTCTGGGAAAATCTATGGGGCATTTTCGTTGTCTTGCTGCAAAGTAAGCCATGAGTTGTACTACCACGGTGTTGATATAAGGGGAAAATATATCATCAATATGGGGCACCGGTATCATGGTATCCGCCAGATTACGCATGTTTTCATTATCATCTTCTTCAATTACAATGACGGGAGACCCCCTGGCTTTTATTTCTTTGATGCTGGTCAACATAGCCTCATAGCTGGCATCGTGAGCAACTATGGCGACAACGGGAGTTTTAGAACTCAACAGGGCAAACGGGCCGTGCTTAATCTCCCCGGCTGCAAAGGCTTCGGCATGAATATAAGATACCTCTTTTAGTTTCAAGGCTCCTTCCAGGGCAATCGGATAATTTATGCCCCTGCC